>JAEEYN010000152.1 GCA_016288175.1 Bacillota bacterium
ACGACAGCAATCTCAGGATCGCACCCAGCTTTCCTCCGCTTGACGAGCTTGAAAAGGCAATGCAGGTCCTCTGCGTATGCATCAAGCTGGCCGCCGCCGAAAAGCTGCTTAGCAAATAAAGAATCAAATTATTCATTCGGAGGAAAAAACAATGATAAAAATGATGGATGCTCTTGTTAAGACGGAAGCGGGAAAGGGCCTTACCCTCATGAAGGTCCCCGTTCCCGAAGTTCACACCGGTGAAGTACTTATCAAGATCCATAAGACTGCGATCTGCGGCACTGACGTACATATCTACAACTGGGATCCTTGGAGCCAGACCCACGTTAAGCCTCCCGTTACGATTGGTCATGAATACGTTGGCGAAATCGCCGCGCTTGGCGATGGAGTTACAGGGCTTGAGATCGGTCAGCTCGTTTCCGGCGAAGGCCACATCACCTGCGGCCACTGCCGCAACTGCCGCAGCGGCAAAAGCCACCTCTGCGCAAAAACCGAAGGCGTTGGCGTTCAGCGCAACGGCGCATTCGCTGAGTATATCTGCATTCCCGCAAGGAACGTTATCCCCGTAACTTGGGATATCCCCGAGGATATCATTTCCTTCTTCGACGCATACGGCAACGCGACTCACACCGCGCTGATGTTCGATGTTATCGGCGAGGATGTTCTCATCACCGGCGCAGGTCCGATCGGCATGATGGCCGCCGCAATCTGCAAGCACAACGGCGCGCGCAAAGTTGTCGTTACCGACATCAACGATTACCGTCTCAGCCTTGCGAAGAAGATGGGCGCGACCCGCGTTGTCAACACCATGAAAGAAAAGCTCGAGGATGTTATGGCCGAGCTCAAGATGACCGAAGGCTTCGACGTCGGTCTTGAAATGAGCGGCAGCGGCATCGCTCTCAACCAGATGATCTCCGTCATGCGCAACGCCGGTAAGGTCGCGCTGCTCGGCATCGCGAAGCCCGGCACCGCTGTCGACTGGAATGAAGTCATCTTCAAGGGTCTGACCCTGCAGGGCATCTACGGCCGTCAGATGTTCGAGACCTGGTATAAGATGGGCGCAATGGTCGAAGCCGGCCTCGACCTCACTCCGATGATCACTCACCGCTTCAACTACCGCGATTTCGAGAAGGGCTTCGAGGCCATGAACAGCGGCGCAAGCGGCAAGGTCGTTCTTGACTGGACCAAATAAACCGAAAAGGAGAATACATACATGAAACAGGCTTACGAATTCTTCCGCAAGGAGCTCGACTCCATCCGCGAAGCGGGTACCTGGAGAGAAGAGCGCATCATTACCACCGAGCAGCGCGCAAGGATCGACACCACGAAGGCAAAGGGCGTTCTCAACATGTGCGCCAACAACTACCTCGGCCTTGCCAACAATCCCGAGATCATCGCCGCCGCAAAGGCCAGCTATGAGAAGTGGGGCTACGGCCTTTCCTCCGTCCGTTTCATCTGCGGCACTCAGCAGATTCATAAGGAGCTTGAAAGGAAGCTCGCCGATTTCCTCGAGATGGACGACTGTATCCTCTACACCTCCTGCTTCGACGCGAACGGCGGTCTTTTCGAGACCATCCTCGGCGCTGACGACGCGATCATCTCCGATGAGCTCAACCATGCTTCCATCATCGACGGCGTTCGCCTCTGCAAAGCCAAGAGGTTCCGCTATAAGAACAACAACATGGACGACCTCCGCGCACAGCTCGAAGCCGCAAAGGATTGCCGCATCAAGCTGATCGCGACTGACGGCGTCTTCTCCATGGACGGTATCATCGCAAACCTTCCCGCCATCTGCGACCTCGCCGATGAATACGGCGCTCTCGTTATGGTCGACGACAGCCATGCCGTCGGTTTCATGGGCGAGCACGGCAAGGGCACTCATGAGGCATGCGGCGTGATGGGTCGTGTTGACATCATCACCGGTACCCTCGGCAAGGCAATGGGCGGTGCGTCCGGCGGCTACACCTGCGCACGCCAGGAGATCATCGACATGCTTCGCCAGAAGTCCCGTCCGTATCTCTTCTCCAACACCCTCGCTCCCGCAATCTGCGCTGCTTCCATCAAGGTCATCGACATGCTGAACGAATCCACCGCGCTTCGCGATAAGGTCCACGAGAACACCAAGTACTTCCGTGAGCAGCTCGGCAAGATCGGCTTCGACGTCATCGAGAGCACCCACCCGATCGTTCCCGTCATGCTGTATGACCCGAAGATCGCTCAGGAATTCGCACGCCGTATGCTCGATAAGGGCGTATACGTCGTCGGCTTCTGCTATCCCGTTGTTCCGAAGGGCAAGGACAGGATCCGCACCCAGGTTTCCGCAGGCCACACCAAGGAAGACCTCGACTTCGCAGTCAAGTGCTTCAAGGAAGTCAAGGAAGAAATGGGTATCTGATCAAGATAATATATTTTCAGAAGGGCGGCAAATTGCCGTCCTTCTGTGCTATAATCCAAATAATTATTTTAAAGAAGGAGGGTCCTGATATGGACAAGAAAATCATCCTCAGCGGTATTAAACCCACCGGAATTCCCACACTCGGCAATTACATAGGGGCTCTCCGCAACTGGCGCGAAATGCAGCAGGACGACAAGTACTGCTATTACATGGTTGCCGACATGCACGCGCTGACCGTCCGCAATGACCCAGAAGAACTCCGCCGGCAGACCCGCTCCATGGCAGCTCTTTTGATCGCCTGCGGCATTGATCCGAACCGTTCGCCGTTGTTTATTCAGAGCCACGTGCATCAGCACGCGGAGCTCTCGTGGCTCCTTGGCTGCACTACCTACATGGGCGAACTGAACCGCATGACACAGTTCAAGGATAAGTCCGCGAAGCATGCCGACAACATCAACGCAGGTCTTTACACTTATCCCGTGCTCATGGCCGCCGATATCCTTATCTACGGCGCGCACATGGTGCCCGTTGGCGACGACCAGAAGCAGCATGTTGAGCTTGCGCGCAACATCGCGATCCGTTTCAACAATGCTTTCGGCGAAACATTCATCGTTCCCGAACCCGTCATGCCGAAATTCGGCGCAAGGATCATGGGTCTGCAGGATCCGGAGCACAAGATGAGCAAAACCGACACGAATCCGAACGGTTATATTTCCATGCTCGACGATCCCGACGTCATCATGAAAAAATTTAAGAAAGCCGTCACCGACTGCGAACCGACGATCGCTTTTGCGGAAGGCCGCTACGGATGCAACAACCTCCTGACCATTTACTGCGCATGCACCGGCAAAACGATGGATGAGGCGGTAAAGGATTTCGAAGGCTGCGGCTACGGCAAGCTCAAGGTCGCTGTTGCGGAAGCCGTTATCGCCGAGCTGGAGCCCATCCAGGCGGTCTATAAGCAGTACATGAACGACAGCGCCGAACTCGACAGGATCGTTGCAAAAGGTGCGGAGCAGGCAGGGGAGCGCGCTCAGCTTACTCTGGATGCAGCATACAAGGCCGTCGGCCTCAGATAATCAAATCAATAAAACAAAACGAGCTGTGCGGATCCGCACAGTTCGTTTTCATTTTGGTAAACGGATTATTTTACGACTTTATAGATCTCGTCGGCGTCAGGCGGTTCAACGATCGTCCCGTCGGTAAGGCGGACTCCTTCGCCCTGCGCGCGGCCGATGATCTTCGCTTCGATGCCGATACTTCTGAGGCCTTCGACCATCTCTTCGCCGTTCGGGCAGGTGATGAGCATGCAGCCGCTTGAAATGAGCCGCAGCGGATCGATACCCGTCGCGGCGCAAAGCTTGGCGGTCACGGGATGCACGGTTATCGCACCCTTATCTATTACAAGACCGACGCCGCTTGCATCGGAAAGCTCCCACGATGCGCCGAGAATGCCTCCTTCGGTCGCGTCGTGCATCGCCGTCGCACCGTTGTCGGCAGCGTACAGGCCTTCCTTGACGACGTTTGTCCGCGCCGCAAATGCATGCGCACAGGCGATCTCGTCATCGGTCAGAATGTTATGGATATCTTCAACGCAGTCCGCAATGATATTCGCGCCTTCAAGCCCGGCGTGCTTTGTCATTATCAGATAATCTCCTTCGCGCATTCCGCGGGGGGAAACAGCGCCGTTTTTGCCTTCCCGCGCAATAACGGTCGTGCAGGTCACGATTCGATTAACGGCGTTGGTGATTTCCGTATGACCTCCGATCACGTCGACATTGGCGTTATCCGCCGCCTCGATAAGCTCGTCCATCAGGTCCGAGATCTCTTCTTCCGTCACGGACGGCGGCAGCAGGAAAGTCACCATCAGCCCGATCGGCTCTGCGCCGGATGCCGCAGCATCGTTGCAGCAAACGTTGACGGACAGCGCCCCGATTCGCGTTTGTGCGGCGGTTATCGGGTCGCATGAAAGGATCGTCAAACGGTCGCCGATATCAACGGCGGTGCAGTCAACGCCGATCCCGGGCGCCATCACGACTTCGCTTCTGTTATGCTTGATCTTGCTGAGTATCAGCCTGTCAAGCTGTTCATTTGTAAGTTTACCGACTCTCATTTTATTTGTTTATAGCCTTGAAAAACTCTTCTTCTGTCAATACCGGTACGCCGAGCGCATTTGCTTTGTCGAGTTTGCTGCCCGCGTTTTCGCCCGCAACGACATAATCCGTCTTTTTGCTGACGCTGCCGGAGGCTTTGCCGCCGAGCGACGCGATAAGGTCTTCGACCTCTTTGCGGCCCATTCTCGAAAGAGTGCCTGTAACAACAAAGGTTTTATCCTTCGCGAATTCATTTTCCTCGATCGCCTGCGCTTCGGAAGGGTGAACCCCGTCCGCAAGCATCTTATCGATCTGTTCGGCGATATGCTGCTCCGCGAAGAAATCGATTATGCTGTCCGCAACGATCTCTCCGACGTCCGGGATCGCGATCAGTTCATCGCGCGAGGCTTTGCGGATCGCGTCGAAAGTGCGGAATGTTTTTGCAAGATCCTTTGCGGTTTTTGTTCCGACGTTGGGGATGCCGAGCGCATAGACAAACGCTTCGAGTTTGCAGTCCTTGCTTTTTTCGATCGCATCGAGAATGTTTGCAATGCGCTTCTCGCCAAAGCCCGCAAGGTTTGAAAAACTGCTTTCATTAAGCTCATAGAGCTGCGATATGGATTTCAGGCCGATCGAATCAACGAGCAGCAGCGCTGTTTTTTCCGAAAAACCTTCGATATCCATCGCGCTCCTCGAAGCGAAATGCTCCAACCGGCCGACGATTTGCGGGGTGCATGAAAGCGAGTTCGTGCAGAAGGCGTGTACACCGCGGCGTTCGACTTTTGCGCCGCATGCAGGGCAGAATTCGGGTATAGTGATCGGGTTCTTCGGTGCATGTTCGTCAACGCTCTTCAGTATCTCGGGAATAACGTCATTGCTTCGGCGTATTAGCACGCGCGAACCGATGCCGACATTTTTACGCAGGATATCATCATAATTGTTGAGCGTCGCTTTGCGGACCGTAACGCCCATGAAATCGACGGGCTCAAGATGCGCAAGGGGAGTGAGTTTTCCGGTTCGTCCGACTTCCCAGGTGATATCCGTGATCGTTGTCGTGAGTTCCTCTGCGGGGAATTTATAGGCGATCTCTCCTCGCGGGAATTTATCGGTAAAGCCCATCTCATTGAATAGGCGGATATCGTTGAGTTTGATTACCATGCCGTCGATCAGAAAATCGAGCTGACCGCGGCGCTCCGGCATCTTTTCGATTTCGGAAATGACTTCCTCCATCGTGCCGAAGAAAGTGTAGTCGCTCATCGGCAGCCTGTTTTCACGCATGAAGTCATACATTTCCCGCCTCGTCGTAAAGGTTTTCCCTTCGATATAGCCGACATTGTAGCAGGCGCAGTCGAGACGGCGGGAGGCTGTGACCTTGGGATCGAGGTTGCGGATCGCACCGGCAGCCGCATTACGGGCGTTCTTAAGCTGCTCGTCTCCCGATTCGTTGAGCTGTTTGAGCACCGAAAGGCGCATATAGCATTCGCCCCGGACTTCGAATTTTCCCTGATACGGAACGGTTTTCGGAATGTTCCTGATCGTCATCGCCTGTGCAAGGATGCCCTCGCCGACAATACCGTTGCCTCGCGTTGCTGCCTGAACAAGCTTTCCGCCGTCGTAAGTCAGATTGATAGTCAGACCGTCGAACTTATACTCAAGCACGAATTCGATCCCGCTGTCCGAACTGCCGGACCTGTATTTATCGCAGCGTGTTTTCCATTCACGGAGCTCATCAACGCTCTTGACCTTGTCAAGGCTCCAAAGCCTGTTGAGATGGGTGTACGGGAGAAAGCCCGAAGGAACTTCGCCGCCGACGCGATGGGTGGGGGAGTCCGTCAAAACAACTCCGGTCTGCTCCTCAAGGTTTTTCAGCTCATCGAGAAGCGCGTCGAATTCAGCATCGCTTACGGTCGGCTCGTTCGTGAAATAATAAGTCCTTGAATATTCGTTGAGAATATCAACAAGGTATTTCATTCTGTCAAGCATTTATTCTCCTTTCAGCGCTGAAAGCGGCGCATATGCGACGGCAAGCCTGCGCGACCCGCCTTTGTCGAAGTTGATTGTTATTATTGCTGCCGGACCGGTACCGGAAATCCCCGCGACCGTACCTTTCCCGAATTGGGGATGCATAACGCGGTCACCCGGTTTGAAGTTCACGGTATTTGTTTTGCTCTTGGGAGCAGAAGGCGCGGTGTATGCGTTTTTCTTCTGTGCGGTTCCTTTTTTGTCGAGACCGTTCAGTTTTCGGATCTGCTCGATCACGTCCTCGCCGAACATTCCGTTTGGGAAACCGCTTCGCTGACTTCCGCCCGTCCCTCCGTACTCGCTTCCGGAACGAGCATATGCGCTTCCGAAGGAATTGCGCTTCATCGGCGTCTTTTCGGGATCGATCAATTCCATTTCCTCGAGGAAAATCGAAGGATCGTTGCGCTGCGGTCTGCCGTACAGGGTGCGTTGCCTTGTATTGAGCAAAAACAGTTTTTCCTTCGCCCTTGTAACGCCGACATAGCAGAGCCTGCGTTCCTCTTCAAGGCGGTTTTCCTCTTCCTTTGAGCGTTCGGAAGGGAAGACGCCCTGTTCCATTCCGGGCATGAAAACAACTGGGAATTCAAGGCCTTTTGCGCAGTGGAGCGTCATCAGTTTGACTGTTCCGTCGCTTTCGTCGACATTATCCGCTTCCGAATTCAGCGCAGCTGTTTCGAGGAAGCTTTGCAAAGCGTCGGAATCCGGCGGAAGCTGCTGTTCATGCTCCTTCATCGCACCTACAAGTTCTTCGATATTCTGCTGCCTTGTCTCGAGTTTATCATCCCCGAGCGCGGCAAGATGATCCGCAAAGTTTATCCGTTCTATGATGTATTCCGCAAGCTCCGAAAGGCCGAACTCATAGCGCTTCGCAAAGAGTTCCTTCATCAGCTCAATGAACGGACCGATCTTTGCCGCGATTTTTGCGGGAAGAACATCTGGCGTTATCGAAGCCATGAACATCGACATATCGTTCATCGCCGCAGCGGATTCGATCGATTTGACCGTCGTATCGCCGATGCCGCGTTTCGGAACATTTATGATGCGTTTGAACGCAACATCGTCGTTCGGGTTCGCGATCAGCTTCAGATAACCGAGCAGGTCCTTGACTTCCTGATAGGAATAGAATCTCATGCCGCCGATAACCGAGATGGGGATCCCGTAACCCGTCGTCAGAACGGATTCGATCACACGGCTTTGTGCATGGGTACGGTAAAGAACAGCGAAATCGTTATAGCTGAGCCTGTCGAAACGATGCATGCCTGCGATCGTGCGCGCGATCGTATAAGCTTCATCTCGCTCTGTGTCGACCGTCAGGAGTTCGACGCGTGAACCGCCGGCCTTTTCCGTCCAGAGTTTCTTGCTTTTTCTGCCCTTGTTGTTGCGTATGACCTTGTTTGCGCAGTCGAGGATCGCCTTTGTGGAGCGGTAGTTCTGCTCAAGTCGAATCACCTTTGCGCCTTCGAAATCCTTCTCGAATTCGAGGATATTGCGGATATCTGCGCCTCGCCAGCCATAGATGCTCTGGTCATCGTCGCCGACGACGCAGATGTTGCGGTGCTCGCTGCAAAGAAGCTGGATCAGCTTGTACTGCGGGAAGTTTGTATCCTGGTACTCATCAACAAGAACATATTTGAACCTGCGTCTGTATTTTTCGAGAATATCCGGATTCTCGGCCAGAAGGCGCACAGAAAGCAGAAGCAGATCGTCGAAATCGAGTGCGTTGCATTCCCGCAGTTTTTTGTTGTATGCGCGAAGGATGTCGACAAGCGTTCCGCCATCCGATCCCGATTCGAAAAGATAGGCTTCCGGCGAATCCGCGGAGTTTTTTGCCTCGCTGATCCTCGAGCGCACCATCGCTTTCGGAAAACGCTTCTCATCGATGTTCTGCTGTTTAATGATATCCGCGATCACGGAGTTCTGGTCCTGATCATCGTAGATCACGAAGCGGTTATCATAGCCGAGGCGATCGATATCGAAACGCAGTATCTTGGCGCAGAAGGAATGGAAAGTCGTGACCCACATATCCGAATCCGGAGTTTCGAGAAGTTTATCCACGCGCTCTTTCATTTCCTTCGCCGCTTTGTTGGTGAAGGTAACGGCAAGGATCGCCCAGGGCGGAACATTATGATTCAAAACCAGATTCGCGATGCGGTACGTCAAAACGCGGGTCTTGCCGCTGCCCGCTCCCGCAAGCACCAGCAAAGGCCCGTCGACCGTCATTACGGCTTCGCGCTGTTCTTTATTGAGTAAACTAAGATTCAGCATTTAAAAGCTTACAGAAGCGCATCCACGGCCTTTTTAAGCCTGTCAAGCGCGGAAAGAAGCTGTTCTTTCGGCAGAGCGAGATTCCAGCGTTCAAAGCCGCCGCCGTTCTCGCCGAATACATAACCTTCGTCCAGAGCAAGGCCGTTCGCGAGCATATGCTTTTCGAGCGATTCGTTATCGAGACCCAAAGCGCGCATGTCGAGCCACGCAAGATAGGTCCCTTCCGCACGGATTGCCTTGATCATCGGAAGATTCTTTTCAACGAAGTCATACAGCGTTCTGAAGTTGCTGCCGACTGCCGCATTCAGCTCGTCTACCCATCCTGAACACTTCGTGTATGCCGCGATCGTTGCAGCGCGCGAGAAGTAGGGAACGAGGCCGCTTCCGAAACGTCCGTTGATCTCCTTCAGTTTCTTTGCGATATCATCATTTTTGACGATAATGTTCGAACATCCGAGGCCGGCGAGATTGAAAGTTTTGCTGACTGCGGTGCAGGTGACGCAGTTTTCGGCCATTCCGGGGATCGACGCGAACACGGTGTGCTCCGCGCCATCAAGGAGCAGATCGTTATGGATCTCATCCGCGATCACAAGCACGTTGTTCTTTTTGCAGATCTCGCCGAGCTCCTTGAGCTCCTCCCGCGTCCAGACACGGCCGACGGGATTATGCGGACTGCAGAGCAGCATCAGTTTCACGTCATCTGGCTTTGTCTTTTCTTCGAGATCTTCAAAATCCATCTCGTAATGACCGTTATTGTTGATGAGACGGTTCTCGACGATGCGCCTTGAGTTGATGTTGATCGCGTGAGCAAACTGCATATAGACGGGCGGCTGAATGACCACGCCGTCGCCGGGCTGCGTATAGGCGGCCACAGCAAGGCTCAGAGCGGGCACAACGCCGGTGGTAGTGATCAGATTATAGTCGGAGCACTCCCAGTTGTGGCGCGTTCTCATCCATCCGAAAACGGCTTTTTTATAGGCTTCATCGGCATATGTATAGCCGAATATCCCGCGGTCGGCAGCTTCTTTGACGGCGGCTCTGATCTCCGGCGCGACGGCGAATTCCTGATCCGCGATCGTTAAGGGTACAAGACCCGAGCCCTTGACGGGCTCGGGTGCAAAATCGATTTTGATCGAACCGGTTCCGGTCCGGTCTATTGGTGTTGTGAAATCGTACATGGCAGAATCAGCTGAAGCTGTAGCCGCGATCGAAGGCTTTGAGGTTGATCTCGAGGAACTTCGGCTTTACGCACTGCTCGATCGCCTTATGCCATTCATCTGCGGAAAAGGGGAGCTTCTTTGCTACAACGCCCATCAGAACGACGTTCGCTGCGCGATAGGTGCCGCACTCATGCGCGATCTCAACCGCATTGATCTCGATTGCTTTAGCAGCGGCTTCAACGCGCTCAAGGCAATCGGCGGGATACTTCGTTGCGCCGGTGATAACGGGCATCGGAAGGATCTCCTGAGTGTTGATAACGATGGTTCCGTCCTTCTTGAGGTAGGGGAGTGCGCGGAGCGCTTCGAGGTTCTCGAACGCGAGAACGATGTCTGCCTGACCCTGCTCAACGATGGAGGAATAGAGGGGTTGATCGTTGCTGATGCGGACATAGGTAACGACGCTGCCGCCGCGCTGGCTCATACCGTGGACCTCGCTTACGCGGACATCATAACCGTTGTTCATTGCGAGCTGACCGAGGATCTTGCTTGCGAGCAGAGTGCCCTGGCCGCCGACGCCGACGATAACGATATTATACATAACGAATTACCTCCTTAACCTTGGACATGGAGCGCACCGAAGTGGCAGAGCTGCTCGCAGAGGCCGCAGCCTACGCACTGGGTGGGATCGACGGCAACACCGGTTTCGGTCTTGCGGATCGCGGGGCAGCCGATCTTCATGCACATACCGCAGTTGCGGCACTTGGTCGTATCACAGACGAAGGGGATGCCGGGCTGCTTGACGATCAGAGCGCAGGGACGGCGGGAGATGATAACGGAGAGCTCCTCGCGTTCGGTCTCCTCGCGGACGACTTTCTCGAGTTCCTTAAGATCGAAGGGATCGACAACGCGGACGTGCTTGATGCCCATCGCGTCGCAGAGCTTGAGGATATCGAGCGCAACGGTGGGATCGCCGTGGATATCTTTGCCATTGGCGGGGTTGTTCTGGTGGCCGGTCATACCGGTGATGGAGTTATCCGCAACGATAACGGTTCCGACGGAGCGGTTGTAAGCCATGTTCAGAAGGCCGGTGAGACCGCTGTGGCAGAAGGTGGAGTCGCCGAGAACGGCAACGGTCTTCTTCGCCTGCTCGTGGCCGCGTGCCTTTTCCATGCCGTGCGCCATGCCGATGGATGCGCCCATGCAGACGCAGGTATCAACACCGCTGAGCGGGGGCAGCGCGCCGAGGGTATAGCAGCCGATATCGGAGCAGACCGTCAGCTTCAGCTTGCCGAGAACGTGGTAGAGACCGCGGTGCGGGCAGCCGGGGCAGAGGACCGGAGGACGTGCGGGGATGCCTTCGGTGTTCATCGGGCCGGCTTCGGGTGCGCCTTCGAACTTCGTTGCAATCTTGCGCATGAACAGCTCGCCCTGAACGCCGGTAAGGTTCTTGCCGCTGCAGGGGATGCCCCAGGCCTTGATGGTGTCCTCATAGAAGGGCTCCATATCCTCGATAACATAGAGGGTCTCAACGCCCTTTGCGAACTCTTCAATGAGCTTGCGGGGCATGGGGTAGGCGAGACCGAGCTTCAGAACGGATGCGTTCGGCATCGCTTCCTTGACGTAGTTGTACGCTGCGCCGGAGGTGATGACGCCGACCTTGCGGTCCGCCCACTCGACCTTGTTGATCGGGAGGGTATTGGCAGCTTCCGCGAGCTTCTTCTCGCGCTCTTCAACATAGAGATGGCGGCCGATCATGTTTGCGGGCATCGAAACGTATTTCTTGATGTCGCGCTTGTATTCCTTCAGAGGACGCTCAACGCGGTCTTCAAGCTCAACAAGGGTCCTTGCATGAGCGATACGGGTGGTGACGCGAAGGATGACAGGGGTGTCGTACTCTTCGCTGATTTCGTATGCCATTTTCAGGAAGTCCTTGCATTCCTGGCTGCTTGAAGGATCGAGCACGGGAGCATGGGAGGCGCGGGCCAGCATTCGGGTATCCTGCTCGTTCTGGGAAGAATGCATGCCGGGATCATCTGCAACAACAACGACCATACCTGCGTTGACGCCGGTGTAGGTGGCGGTAAAGAAGGGGTCTGCCGCAACGTTCAGACCAACGTGCTTCATGCAGGCGAGGCTGCGTGCACCGCTTACGGCTGCGCCGAGAGCGACCTCAACGGCAACCTTCTCGTTGGGAGCCCATTCGGAATAGATTTCCGGATAGTTGGCTACATTCTCGTTGATTTCTGTGCTGGGGGTGCCGGGATACGCACTCGAAACACGAACACCGGCTTCGTATGCGCCCCTTGCAATCGCTTCATTTCCGAGCAAAAGCTTTTTCAATTCAGTATCCTCCTTTGGTATTCAGAACCCTTGGGAAAGCCCATTGGGCCCGGGTATAAGATTCCGTTTCTATTATATTAGATTTCGGAGCATAAATAAAGAGGAAAACGCTAATATATTGATATTTGTATCGCAATTATTCGAAAACATTCGGTTTTCCGCTTGCCTTTCCTTATATTCGTCAGGCAGGAAAAAACCTGTTTTCTTTGAATCGGTTTGGTGATATAATAAGCACAAAGAAATTCGGAGAAAGAAGCGAATGGGTGAATTCAAAGTTGTTTCGCCGTTTGAACCCCGGGGCGATCAGCCGGAAGCGATCGAATCCCTTGCGGAAGGCGTTCTCAGGGGCGACAGGCTCCAGGTCCTTCTCGGCGTAACAGGTTCCGGCAAAACCTTCACAATGGCGAAACTTATCGAGCGCGTGCAGAAGCCGACGCTCGTGATTGCGCACAATAAAACGCTCGCAGCTCAGCTTTGTTCCGAATTCAGGGAGTTTTTCCCGAATAATGCAGTTGAATACTTTGTTTCGTATTACGACTATTATCAGCCCGAAGCTTATATCGCCACGACCGATACCTATATCGAGAAGACCGCCGATATCAATCAGGAGATCGACCGCCTTCGCCACAGCGCGACCTGTTCTCTGAACGAGAGGAGGGACGTTGTTATCGTCGCGTCCGTTTCCTGCATTTATGCTCTCGGAGATCCCGAAGAGTATCTGCGGATGAGCATTTCGCTCCGCCCTGGGATGGAGATCAGCAGGGATGCGCTGCTTCGAAAACTTGTCGAGATCCAGTATCAGCGAAACGATATCGATTTCACGCGCGGCAATTTCCGCGTTCGCGGCGACATCGTCGAGGTATTCCCGATGCAGTTTTCGGACAAAGCGCTCCGGATCGAGTTTTTCGGCGATGAGATCGAAGCAATAAGGGAGATCAACGCCGTCACGGGCGTTCCGTCAAGCAGCCTTGCGCACGCGATCATCTTCCCGGCAACGCATTATATGGCGGGCAGCGACAAACTCCACAACGCGCTTGCAAATATCGAAAGCGATATGAATGCGCGGGTCGAAGAGCTCCGCTCGCAGAATAAGCTCGTTGAAGCGCAGCGTCTCGAGCAGCGCACGCGTTACGATCTTGAGATGATCCGCGAGATCGGTTACTGTTCCGGTATCGAGAACTATTCGCGATATTTCGACGGACGAAAGCCCGGTCAGCCGCCGTATACGCTGCTTGATTTCATGGGCGATGATTTCCTTACGATCATCGACGAAAGTCATGCTACGATCCCGCAGATCCGGGCGATGTACAACGGCGACCGCGCCCGCAAGACCGAGCTTGTCGAATACGGTTTCCGTATCCCAAGCGCGTACGATAACCGTCCGCTCAAATTCGACGAATTCGAGCAGCGCGTCAAGCAGCTCGTCTGCGTCAGCGCGACGCCCGCAGAATATGAACTCTCCCGCGCCGAGAATATCGCCGAGCAGATCATCCGTCCGACAGGGCTTGTGGATCCGGAGATATTCGTCCGTCCTGTTCAGGGGCAGATCGATGATCTGATCGCAGAGATCCACAAAAACACCGCAAAAGGTTACCGCGTTCTCGCAACGACACTGACGAAACGGATGGCGGAGATGCTGACGGAGCATCTTGATTCGATCGGGATCCGTGTCCGCTATATGCATTCCGATATTCAAACGATCGAGCGAATGGAGATCATCCGCGACCTGCGGCTCGGTGAATTCGATGTGCTTGTCGGCATCAACCTTCTTCGCGAAGGTCTCGACCTTCCGGAAGTCGGTCTCGTTGCGATACTCGACGCCGACAGAGAAGGTTTTCTGCGCTCAACAACATCGCTTATCCAGACTGTCGGCCGCGCAGCGCGCAACGTCGACGGCTGCGTGATCATGTATGCGGATGCTATTACCGAATCCATGCGCGCAACGATCGAGGAGACCAACAGAAGGCGCAGCAAACAGCTTGCGTTCAATGAAGAGCACGGAATCACGCCGCAGAGCATCAAGAAAGCGGTCCACGGCATCATCGAGATCACTACGGCCGATACCGGTGTTTCAGCCGGCATGAGCGAAGAGGAGATCCGCAAAAAGATCGAGCTTATCACCGATCAGATGCAGAAAGCCGCTATGGAACTCGATTTCGAGACAGCAGCAAAGCTTCGTGATGAACTGTTCAGACTAAAGGGTGAATCCCCGCAGGGAAAACCTTCCGGCATCAAGCCCGGCATGCCCGGAAGCACAAGGAAATCCCGCGGAAGGACCCGTAAATAACTCACAGCAATAACAGCAGCATGAAGGACTACATCACAATCAAAGGCGCAAGAGAGAACAATCTCAAGGATATCACTCTTTCTATCCCGCGCAATAAACTGATCGTATTCACCGGCCTTTCCGGCTCCGGCAAATCTTCGCTTGCGTTCGAGACCATCTTTGCCGAAGGTCAGCGGCGCTATGTCGAATCGCTCTCTTCATATGCCCGTCAGTTCCTCGGGCAAATGGACAAACCAGATGTCGATTACATCGAAGGTCTTTCTCCCGCCGTCTCGATCGACCAGAAAAGCACATCCAACAACCCGCGTTCGACCGTCGGCACGGTTACTGAGATCAACGATTATCTCCGTCTCCTTTTCGCGCGGATCGGCGTTCCGCACTGCCCGAAATGCGGTCGTGTTATAACAAGGCAGAGCATCGATCAGGTCGTCGATCAGATCCTGCGCATGCCGGCCGGAACAAAGTTCCAGATCGTCGCTCCGGTGATCCGTGGCATCAAAGGCGAGCACGTTAAGCTTCTCGAAAGGATCCGCAAGGACGGCTACGTCCGCGTCAAGATCGATGGCGAAACTTATGATATCAGCGAGCTTCCGGCGCTCGATAAAAACAAAAAGCACAATATAGATGTTATTGTCGACCGTCTTGTGATCAAAGACGGCATTCAGATGCGCCTTACCGATTCGCTCGAAACTGCTTTTGCTCTCGGCAGCGGCCTTGCCAAAGCGGATATCATCGGCGGGGAAGAGCAGCTTTTTTCGCAGAATTACGCCTGTCCCGACTGCGGCATAAACATAGAAGAGCTTACGCCGAGAATGTTCTCTTTCAACAATCCCTACGGAGCATGTCCCGCGTGCACCGGCCTCGGTTTTCAGGAAAAGATCGATGTTTCCCTCGTTGTCGGCGAGCCCGATAAATCCCTGCTTGACGGCGCGGTCTCGGTGATGGGATGGGGGAGCGGCAACCCGACGAGCGATAACAGCATGCGGCTGATGTATTACAAAGCGCTTGCAAAAGAGTATGATTTCGACATCAGCACGCCGTGGAACGAACTTCCGGAATCGGTGCGCGATGTGATCCTTTATGGCTCAAAAGGAAAGAAGATCCTGATCGAATACTCGCGCGATTTCGGCAGCGGCAGTTTTCTTGCGCCGTTCGAAGGCATCATACCGAGCATTGAGCGTCGTTATAACGAGACGCAGTCCGAAACAATGAAGGACGCGTATCGCGAATACATCAAGCAAGTGCCATGTCCCGTATGCGGCGGCAAGCGTCTTAAACCGGAAGTGCTTTCGGTTACAGTCAACGAAAAATCGATCGCCGATGTCTGCGATATGCCCATCCTCGAGATCATCGATTTTCTGAATTCGATCAAGCTTTCCGAAGCCGAAAAGATCATTGCTTCGAGGATATTCAAAGAGCTCACGGCACGGCTGCGATTCCTTGTCGACGTCGGTCTCGATTACCTGACGCTTTCGCGCTCCGCGTCTTCTCTTTCCGGCGGCGAAGCGCAGCGCATCCGTCTTGCAACGCAGATAGGTTCCGGTCTTGTCGGAGTTCTCTATATTCTCGACGAGCCGAGCATCGGCCTCCATCAGCACGACAACGCAAAGCTTATCGCAACGCTTAAGGGACTGCGAGACCTCGGGAATACGCTCATTGTCGTTGAACATGACGAAGAAACAATGCGCAGTGCCGATCATATCGTCGACATCGGTCCCGGTCCGGGCGTTCACGGCGGCCAGGTCGTCGCTCAGGGAACTGTTGAGGATATCATGGCCGTTCCCGAATCGATCACCGGTCAATTCCTCAGCGGAAAAAGGAAGATCGCGATCCCCGAAACGCGCAGAAAACCCGAAGAAGGCCATTGGCTTAAAGTTTACGGCTGCCGCGAAAACAATCTGCAGAACATCGATGTTGAGATCCCGCTCGGTGTATTCACCTGCGTAACTGGCGTTTCCGGCTCCGGAAAATCCAGCCTTATCAACCAGATCGTCAAAAATACGCTCCTTCGGAAGCTCAACAAAGCGCATACGACTTCGGGCGATTTCGATTCGATGAGCGGCACCGAATACCTTGATAAAGTCATCGACATCGACCAGTCTCCGATCGGAAGAACGCCTCGCAGCAACCCGGCGACTTATACTGGAGTTTTTGACCTCATCCGTGAAGTGTTCGCCATGACGCCCGACGCCAAAATGCGCGGTTACAGCAACGGAAGATTCAGCTTTAATGTTAAAGGCGGGCGTTGCGAATCCTGCCGCGGAGATGGTATAATAAAGATTGAGATGCATTTCCTGCCCGATGTTTATGTTCCCTGCGAAGTCTGCGGCGGGAAACGCTATAACCGCGAAACGCTCGAAGTTCGCTACCGCGGTCAGTCTATCGCCGACGTTCTTGATATGACTGTCGAGCAGGCGCTCGAATTCTTTGCTCCGCTGCCGCGGATCGCAAAGAAACTGCAGGCGCTCTATGATGTCGGCCTCGGTTACATCAAGCTCGGTCAGTCATCGACAACGCTTTCCGGAGGCGAGGCGCAGCGCGTCAAGCTCGCAACCGAACTCGCGCGCCGCGATACGGGCCGAACGATCTACATCCTCGACGAACCGACGACGGGCCTTCATTCGGCGGACGTTGAAAAACTGCTCACGATACTGCAGCGGCTCTGCTCATCCGGAAGCACCGTTGTTGTGATCGAGCATAATCTCGACGTGATAAAGACGGCAGATTATATCATCGACCTCGGACCGGATGGGGGAGTGCGCGGCGGAAAAGTGATCGCCAAAGGCACCCCCGAGGAAGTTGCCGAATGCCCCGGAAGCTATACCGGCGAATATCTTAAAGAAATACTGAAATGATTCCCACTTGACATAAGGAGGACTTATGGCTGACAACATTATGCATACATGGTATGATGCGGCGAAGAAGCGCGTTTCCGTCCGCAGTTACTCCGCACCGATCGACAGGGACATGTTCTATGTTCTGAAATCCGCGGCGATGAAGCTCTGCAATGATGAAGCCCGAATCGATCTTCGCGCAAAAAACGGAGTGCTCGGCAAGATCCCCGTGCTTTCCGCTGTAATCGGCGGAGTCGACGGCACCAACTGCTTTGCTGCCATCATCGTTAAGAAAGGCTGCGAATACATGGGCGGGTACATCGGCGAAGCGTTCATCCTCGAATGCGTTTCCCGCGGACTTGCAACCTGCTGGCTCGGAGCCACCTATAAGAAAAAGGCTGTCAAAGAAATCGTCGAAATGCTCGATGATGAAAAGCTTATCGGCATTATCGCAATCGGCAAATGCGATCAGCTTCCCGAAAACGGTCCGAGAAAAAGCATTGAACAGCTCACCGGCGTTACACCCGAAGATTTCCAGAAACTTCCGCAGTGGCAGCAGGAAGCCGCAAAAATGGCAAGGATCGCGCCCTCCGCGAGGAACTGTCAGCCCTGGGAGCTCGAGATCAAGCCCGGTTCGATCCGCCTTATCTGCAATTCCGATAACTTCGGCTACGGCGCGATCGACTGCGGTATCGCAATGCTGCATATTGAGCTCGGAGCGGCAAAATGCGGTGTTTACGGCGATTGGCAGTTCCGGGAGATGGACAAGCTTTTCGTGCCGTTCGATATTCCCGAGAATACCTGATCAGCCTTCAAACAATATAATATATAATAATGAAGCATGTGATAATTTACACCGACGGCGCGTGCTCGGTAAATCCCGGTGTCGGCGGTTGGGGCGCGGTTCTGATCTACGGCAAACGCCGGCGCGAGCTTTCCGGTTCCGAGGCTCAGACCACGAACAACAGAATGGAACTGACTGCCGTGATCGAGGCCGTCAAAGCACTGAATCAGCCGTGCGAGATCGATGTGTTTACGGACAGCAGCTATGTCTGCAATGCGTTCAAAAACGGCTGGATCTGGAACTGGCTCAGAAACGGCTGGAAGACCGCGAATAAACATCCGGTCGAAAATCAGGATCTTTGGCAGGAATTGCTTGCATGCTTAAAGATCCATAAAGTCAACTGGAATAAAGTCAAAGGTCACGCGGACAACGAATACAATAATCGCTGCGATAAACTTGCGACGACCGCGGTTGCCGAGCTGAAAAAGAAAATCGAAACCGAAAAGCAGGAACGCGCAAAAGATTCAAAGAACAAAAGCGATGAATCCGGCGCTGAAACGGTTTGAGCCAAGGATGCCCAAACTAGGCCGAAAGCATCCGGACAAAAAAATATATTACTGTTATTCCGTATTCAACTATTCGCAAAACTTGTCTTTTGCGAATAGTTATGTTATAATGAAAGAGGTGTCTCCCACCGCATTTCCGAACTCTTCCGGAGGTTTTATGAGTGATGACTATACGGCCGAACGCTCGCGCATTTATACGCTTAAGCTGCGCGAAGTTCTCAGCGAGCTGCCATCCGTCTGCAGCGAATTCTTCAGAGGCATCGAAACGACCACTACGCCGCTGACACGTTACGGTTATGCGCTCGACCTTCGGCTTTTCATGCGATACTTGATCTGCACGGACCTTTGCAAAAACGTTGAGTCGATCAAGGCGATCGATTATCGGATACTCGATTCCGTAACGCCCGATATTGTTGAAGGTTTTCTCGAATATATATCGCTTTATCCCGAAGAGAATTCCGATGCGGACAGTTCGGCCGATGTCAGCGCCGTTTTCGTTTCAAACGGCGAGCGCGGCAAAGCGAGAAAGCTCTCTTCCCTGCGTGCATTCTATAAGTATTTGTATAAAAAGGGACGCATCAACTCCAACGCTCCGTCGCTTGTCGACGCTCCGAAACTTCACGAGAAAAGCATAATCCGTCTTGAGCCGGATGAGATCGCAAAGCTGCTCGATCTTGTTGACAACGGCGAAGGGCTCACCGACGCCCAGAAGCGTTACCATAACCAAACAAAAATCCGCGACGCTGCGATCGTTACGCTTTTCCTCGGCACCGGGATGCGTATCAGCGAGCTTGTCAGCATCAATACCGATGACATCGATTTCGAACAAAACGAAGTCCGGATCGTCCGCAAAGGCGGTAATCAGGATATCCTCGTTTTCGGCAGCGAAGTTCGCAGCGCGCTGATCGATTACAAGCTCCGCCGGGACGGAACGGAAACAGCGCCGGGTCACGAAAAAGCGTTCTTCCTTTCAATGCAAAGGAAGCGAATCACAGTGCGTGCCGTTGAACAGCTTGTTAAGAAGTATGCTCAGCTTGCGGCTCCTCTCAAAAAAATCTCCCCGCATAAGCTTCGCAGCACATACGGTACTTCACTTTATCGTGAGACCGGCGATATTTATCTCGTTGCGGATGTGCTCGGCCATAAGGACGTCAACACGACCAGAAAGCACTATGCCGCGCTTGCGCAGGAACGCCGCAGGACCGCTGCCGAGGTCATCAAGCTGCGTGAGGATCCCGCCGTTCCCGATCTTGAAGCAAAAACAGAAGCCGTTCCCGATCATGGAAACGGCTCCGATGAGAATTGATCTATTATTACCTGTGCCGGCGTTTTCTTGAACCGTGCAGACCGATCTCCGGTTCGCTGACGTCCGGCGCTTCGTTTTTCTGCTCTTCTTCCTCGTATTTCCGAAGGATCTCATCCCATTTTGCGGCAAGCTCGGGGTCGACTTCAAGCGGCTCCGGGATCCTGAGGTCGATCGGTTCATCAAGAAATGCATTCAGCGCTTTTTCTTCATCCGTAAGCTCTTCATCATCAAAGAACTCTTCCTCGGATCCGGGATCGGCTTTACCATAAATATCATCCGCGTTCAGAATAACGCTCTGGAATTCGTCGTCCTCGCCTTTTCGAAGACATTTGCCGCAGTTATCGCAGATCTTGTTCGGATCGAGGTCGCAGCGCATGCATTCGCCGCAATCGTTACAGATCTTTCCGTCATAAAGAATACATTTTTTCATATTACCTCTCCCCTGCCCCTTTAAGCACAGTCAGCACTTTCATTACCGCAAGTCGGCCATGCGCATATGTCAAGCCTCCCTGAACATAGCCGGTGTACGGCTCACGGATAGGCGCATCCGCCGAAAGTTCGATCGACGAACCTTGAATAAAAGCTCCGGCAGCCATGATCACTTCGCTCTGATATCCCGGCATCGCGTACGGTTCCGGAACAACATGGCTGTCCACCGGCGAAACCGACTGGATACAGCGGCAGAAATCGATCAATTCTTCCTTTGTATTGAATCTCAGCGCCTGAACAATATCGCTTCTTTCGGCAGTGCTTGCAGGCATTGTCGGAAATCCGAGCGCTTCAAAGGCTTTGGCGAAAAGCGCGCTTGTTTTGAGGCTCTGCGCAACGACATGCGGCCCATTGAAAAGGCCCTGATAGAACGGCAGATAGCTGCCGAAATACGATCCCGCTTCCCTGCCGATCCCCGGCACTGTCAGACGGTTTGAGATGCGGTCGACGACCGTACGCTTTCCCGCGTAATAACCGCCTGTCGGGGCAAGTCCTCCGCCCGGATTCTTGATCAGCGAACCGACAATGATATCTGCTCCGCATTCAAGAGGTTCGATCGTCTGCGTAAACTCGCCGTAGCAGTTATCGACGGCAATGACCGTGTCTGGAGAGACGCTTTTGATCAGTTCGAAGACCGGTTTCATTTTCGAAGGAAGGATCGCTTCCCTCCATGCATAACCTCTTGAACGTTGAACATGCACAAGCTTCGGTTTCAGCTCGGTAACCTTTTTTTCGATCGCATCAAGATCGAATTCTCCGTTTGGCAGCAAGTCGACTTTATCGTACTTGATTCCATACTCGCGCAGCGAGCCTTCCGCGTCGCCCTCGATCCCGATAGCCTCGACGAGCGTATCGTACGGCTGTCCGGAAACGGCGATAAGCGTATCGCCCGGAAGCAGCAGCCCCGCAAGCACGCAGTAGATAGCATGGGTCCCTGAAATCAGAAGCGGGCTTACAACAGCGGCTTCGGCTCCGAAACAATCCGCAAAAACTTTATCAAGCCCTTCCCTGCCGACATCGTCGTAACCGTAGCCCGTGCTCGGATTGAAATGATGCGCCGCGATGCGGTTCTTCAAAAAGGCGCCGAGCACTTTCGCTTCGTTTGCTGCCTCTGTGCTTTCTATTTTCGCGAACACCTCTGCAAGCTCGTTTTCAAGCTTACTGACGGTATTGTATGCTTCCTCGGATATCCCGAGCATTTTATAATGATTACTGTACATTTTCACCTTAATTATTCAGTTCCCCTAAAAAATAATCCTTTATTCTTTCGGCAATTTCCGGCTCGTCTGCGCTGAACCAGCGTATGCGCTTATCGCGTTTGAACCAGCTTATCTGCCGCTTTGCGAAGCGCCTTGTGTCGCGCTTTATCAACTCGACCGCCTCGTCGAGCGATACTTCGCCTTTGCGGTACATAATAAGCTGTTTATAGCCGAGACCCTGCAGCGCGGGAAGGTCGGAAGCATAGCCTTTTTCGATTATGCTGTCGACTTCATCGAGAAGACCCGCTTCCATCATCATATCGATACGCTTCTCGATGCGCCGATAGAGTCTCGCTCTGTCCATCGTGATCCCCGCGATAACCGGGTCGAACGCGATCGTTTCTCCCCGTTCGTTTGCAAAATCGCCGCCGTGCGCGGAAAGAGTGCTGCCGGTTTTTTCGAAGACCTCGATTGCCCGGATGATGCGTTTCGTATCGTTCGGATGCAGCCTCTCCGCCGAATCCGGATCGAATGAAGCAAGCATTCCGTGAAGAACTCCGGGTGAGTTTTGTTCAAGCTGCTCAAGCTCCGCTCTTCTTTCAAAATCCGGCTCGGCCTGCGAAAAGTTGAGGGGGTAAATCAGGGAATTGACGTAAAGTCCCGTACCGCCTACGATCAGAACATTCTTTCCCCTGCTCTGTATCTCCCCGATTTTCTTTATTGCAAGCTCGCGGAAAACGGAAACATTGAACGATGTATCGTCAATATCCGCAAAGTCAAGCAGATGATGCGGCACGCCGTCCATTTCTTCCGCCGACGGTTTCGCAGAACCGATATCGAGGCCTTTGTACACCTGGATCGAATCAGCGGAGATTATCTCCGCGTTTATCCTTTTGGCGGTTGTGATCGACGCCGCGGTTTTGCCGCTCGCTGTCGGTCCGACTATGAGGAAAATTTTCGGCTTTGTCTCTCCGGCCATCACAGGATCCTTTTGAACATTTTCTGAAGATCGTATTTGCGCACGCGAATCATCACTGGTCTTCCGTGCGGACAGGTCAGCGGAACGGTATCGTCGCTGTATGCATCCACGATCGCCTGAAGCTGCCTGATATCAAGGCTCTCCCCCGCTTTCACGGCACCTTTGCAGGACATCTGGATGATCTTTGCGCGCATAATGTCGATCTCATCCGCGTCGGCGTTTTCCATAACGCAGTCGATAACTTCGCGGAGGAACTTTTCCGCTTTTGCCGCGGGGATATTCGGCACAGCGTCCACACGCAGTTTATTCTCGACCGAGGTATCGATCGAATAGCCGAATTCCTCGAAGCGCTCAATGTTTTCGGCAACGCAGCTATATGCGATCGGATCGAGATCGACGACCATCGGCATTGCAAGCAGCTGAGAATCGAACTTCAGTTTCCCAGCTATAAGCCTTTCATAGCGCAGGCGCTCGTGCGCAGCATGCTGATCGATGTAGAAGATCGAATCGCCCTGCTGAACGATAATGTAGGTATCGAAAGCCGTGCCGATGATCCTGCACTGATCTGCATTGAGCGAGGTCTGCTCCGGCTTCTGCGGCTTTTCGTCTTCAGTCTTTTTATACTCATCAAAGACAGGAAAATACGGGATCCGATTATCCGTTTCCATGTCCGGCTCCGGAAGCGACCGGTCCTCTGTTTTCGGCTTCGGATCGAAATCCGGGATCGTACCGAGCCCGCTGTCCTTCAGCGAATACTCCTTCTTCTTGGGAAGCGCGAATGTAAAATCATCTCCGGAGGAGGATGTTTTGTTCTTCAAAAGCTCGCGGACTTCTTCTTCGATCCCGTTTCTTTCCTTCGGTTTGATCGGTTCGGGTCCGTACTGCTTTGGCTGCGGCGGCACCTCGGCCGGTCCCGCTTTCGCGTCGGGCTCAACGCCGTAGAACATGCTGACCGGAGGAGTGCTCAGCGCTTTCTTAACCGCTTCGGTCACTGCATTTGCGACGCGCTCTTCATCGCGGAAACGCACGGAAAGCTTATTGGGGTGAACGTTGACGTCGATCTCCCGGCTCGAAATCAGCAGATCGAGCACAAGGAACGGGAAGCGATGGTTCATCAGCCGTGTCAGAAAAGCCCTCTGCACGGCGTTGCTCACGAGCGCGGACTTTATATAGCGCTTGTTTACAAAAACGCTCTGCTGAGTCCTGTTCGCTCTTGCGATGCTTTCACCGCCGACATAGCCATCGAGGCGGATATAGCCGTCATCATAATCGATCTTATAGAGCGAAGAGAACACGCTGCTGCCGTAAATGCCGAAAATGCAGTTGGAAAGGTCGCCGCTGCCGCCCGATTGCAAAACAGTTCGGCTGTTGCTTATCAGTCTGAACGCAATATCCGGATTTGCAAGCATGAGACGGCTCACATAATCCATGATCATTGCGCTTTCGGTGCGCTCGCTTTTTATAAATTTCAGCCTTGCCGGGACATTATAGAAAAGTTCATTTATCTCGATCGTTGTGCCGACGGGGCATGCGCAGGGCTCCGAGCCCGTTCCCTTCCCGCCTTCGATGCGAAAATGCGTTCCGTATTCCGCATCCGCGGTCCTTGTTCTCAAAGAGACCTTGGCGACGGCGGCGATCGAAGCGAGCGCTTCTCCGCGGAAACCGAAGCTCTGAATATCATTCAGCTCCTCGGCAGTGCTGAGCTTGCTTGTTGCATGGCGCAGGAATGCTGTTGGGACATCGTCCGCATCGATGCCTCCGCCGTTATCCGTGACGCGGATGTAGTCGACTCCCCCGCCCCGTATTTCGACTGTTATTGATGAAGCGCCGGCGTCAAGCGAGTTTTCGAGCAGTTCTTTAACTATGCTCGCCGGCCGCTCGATAACTTCTCCCGCAGCGATCTTGTTTGCGACTCCGGGTTCAAGAACATAGATCTTTTTCATTGCAGTGATCTCGCTTTTGCACTGATTTCATATAGTTTCACGAGCGCGTCCATCGGTGTCATACGCTCGACATCGAGCTTTTTGAGCTCGTCGACGATCGTCGAAGCGTTCGGGCCGCTGCCGTCGGCATCCGGAATGCATCCAAGCAGGCTCATCTGTTCGGATTCCGCGTTGGGCGCAACGCGCGATGCGGCGTTGTTGATATCCGATGCTTCAAGGTCTGCAAGGATCTTCTTCGCCCGATCGATAAGCTCGTCCGGAAGGCCGGCAAGCTTCGCAACCTGGATGCCGAAGCTCTTGTCCGCTCCGCCGCGGACGATCCTGCGGAGGAAAATGATCGTATCGCCGTGCTCTTTAACCGAGATACGGTAGTTTTTAACGCCGTCAAGCTTGCCTTCCAGCTCGGTAAGTTCGTGGTAATGCGTTGCGAAAAGCGCTTTTGCGCCGCATTTATATTTGTCGGAGATGTATTCCGTGACAGCCCATGCGATGCTGAGTCCGTCGAAAGTGCTCGTTCCCCGGCCGATCTCATCAAGGATCAACAGGCTCCTGTTAGTGGCGTTATTGAGAATATTCGCCATCTCGCTCATCTCGACCATAAAGGTGCTCTGGCCCGTTGAGAGGCTGTCGGAAGCGCCTACGCGGGTGAAAATGCGGTCCGTTATGCAGATATTCGCGCTTTTTGCAGGAACGAACGAGCCGATATGCGCCATCAACGTTATCAGCGCGACCTGCCGCATATAGGTGCTTTTACCCGCCATGTTCGGGCCGGTCAGGATGATCAGCCGATCGTTATTCATGTTCATATCCGTGGAATTCGGAATGAACGCGTCCTTCATGCTCAATTCAACAACCGGATGTCGTCCGTCAGTGATGCTGATCCTGCCCTTTGTGTTGAGCTTCGGTCGGCAGTAGTTATTCTGAACGGCAACCTTCGCAAGCGAATGCAGCGCATCGAGTTCCGCGATCAGCTCCGCGTCCTTCTTCAGCCTGTCCATGCAGCCTAGGAGCGTTTCGCGGATCTCCGTAAAGAGCTTATACTCAAGCAGGATGCATCTTTCTTTTGCGCTGAGCAGCTTTTCTTCCGTTTCCTTGAGCTGCGGAGTTACGTACCTTTCTGCATTTGCAAGCGTCTGTTTCCGCTGGTATTCAAGCGGTACGCTGCCGATGAACGATTTAGAAACTTCGATATAATAACCGAAGACGCGGTTGTACCCGACTTTAAGCGTTCGGATACCTGTCCGCTCACGCTCTGCCGCTTCGAATTCTTCGATCCATTTTTTGCCGTTCTCCGCAAGGTCACGGAGCTCGTCGACTTCGCTGTTATACCCCGCGCGGATAACTCCCCCGTCCTTTGCCTGAACCGGCGCATCCGGAGATATCGCCGCGAGCAGGAGCTTTTTGATATCCTCCATCGCGTCGAGATTGTCTGCGATGTACGCGGTCCTCTCCTTTTGGAAGCACAGCGTTATCATGATCAGGTTCGGGATAACTTCGAGCGTTGACAGAAGCGCGAGGCAGTCCCTCGGCCCAACTGTGCCGTAAGCGATCTTTGAACAAAGGCGCCCGATATCATAGACCTTTGAGAGGTTGGCGGCAAGCACTTCGCGCTCGTTGTTGCCGAGATACATCGCGTCAACAGCGTCGAGCCTTGCGTTGATCTCTTCTTCGATCTGCAGCGGCTGGTCGATCCAGCGGCGCAGAAGCCTTCCGCCCATCGCCGTTTCGGTTTTATCAAGCACGCTGAGGAGAGTGTATTTTTTGTTTCCGTCGAAACGTATCGGCGCTGTCAGCTCGAGATTATGCCTTGTTGTCGCGTCAAGGCACATATATCTGCTTCGAATAACGCGTACGATGCGTTTGATATGAATGAGCGAGTTCTTTTGCGTATCCTCAAGATAGCGCAGCAGCGCGCCGGGAGCCGAAACATCGTTCGATTTATCCTTAAGGCCGAACCCGGCGAGAGTTATCACTCCGAAGTGGTCGCAAAGAAGTTCCTGCGCGCGTGCGGTTTCGAAAGCCCTTGATTCGATCTGTTCCGTGTAGAACTTGCTGCGGATCCTTTTGGCAATAAGCTCATCCTTGAAAACCAGCTCATGCGCGATGATCTCGCGCGGGGATATGCGAACGAGCTCGCTGTAAAGCTCCGTCGAAGCGTTTGCTCCGTCAAGAGTCATCGCGTAGAATTCACCTGTGGAAACATCGCAGTACGCAAGACCGAATGCGAGGGATGAGCCGTCTTTGAATGCTGAGATAGCGGCGATATAGCTGTTCTGCTTATCGTCAAGCATCTGTTCCTCGATAACGGTTCCCGGTGTTATAACGCGGATCACGTCGCGTTCAACAAGGCCCTGTGCAAGCGCCGGGTCTGTGAGCTGTTCGCATATCGCGACTTTATAGCCTTTTTCGATCAGCTTTGTAATATAGGTATTTACAGAATGATACGGAACGCCGCACATCGGCGCGCGCTCCTTAAGCCCGCAGTCCCTTCCCGTCAGGGTAAGCTCCATCTCCTTCGAGCCGACAAGCGCATCCTCGAAGAACATTTCATAGAAATCACCGAGTCGGAAAAACAGCAGGCAGTCCTTGTATTTTTCCTTAAGCTCAAGGTATTGCTGCATCATCGGAGTAATGCTTGCCATATCATGCCTCCGTTTCCCTGATGATATGCCCGAAGAGAGAGTTGAAGCGATAGCCGTCGACCTTGACTCTAACGAGGCTGCCGATTAATTCTTCGCTGCCCTCAACATAGACCATTTTGAAATTCGAGAGTTTACCGAAAAGCAAAGGTTCTCCCCTCCTGTCGACACCTTCGACAAGGATCTCGCCTTCGAAACCGATGTATTTTTCATTATTGGCGGGGATCGTTTCGGCAAGGACCGCATTGAGTTTGTTCAGCCGCAGTTTTTTTATATCTTCAGGGATCTGTTCGTCCATTTTTGCCGCAACGGTGCCCTCGCGGGGAGAATACGCGAATGTATAAGCGTTGCTGTAGCCGACCTTCTTCACAAGCTCGCAGGTCGCTTCATAATCTTCCTCTGTTTCGGAAGGGAAACCGACGATTATATCCGTCGTGATCTCAACATTCGGAACCTTCTCCCGCAGCTTGTCGATGAGCTGCAGATACTTTTCCCTTGTATAGCGCCTGTTCATCAGTTTAAGGATCCGATCGCTGCCGGACTGCACGGGAAGATGAATATGCTTGCAGACTCTCGGCAGTTCGGCCATAGCTTCGATCAGGCCGTCGGAAAGGTCCTTCGGGTGCGAAGTCATGAAACGGATGCGCGGAAGCTCCGAGACGCTGTCATGGACCATTCTCAGCAGCTTCGGAAAATCGACATCACCGTATCGGTATGAATTCACGTTCTGACCGAGCAAGGTCACTTCGGTATAGCCATCCAGCGCGACACGGCGGACCTCTTCAATAATATCCTCCGGCTTTCTCGAGCGTTCCCTTCCGCGGACGTACGGAACGATGCAGTAAGTGCAGAAATTATTGCAGCCGTACATAATATTGACAAAGGTCGAAAAGCCCGGATTGCGCTTTACGGGAAGGCCTTCAATGACTTCACCCTCCGAATCGCTGACGCGGAAAAGCCTCTGCTCATCGAGAAGTTTTTCAAGCATGTCCGGGAAATTTTTCAATTCATGCGTACCGAAGATCAGGTCGACGAACGGGAAGCGGTCATAGAGTCGTTTCGCGACTTCCTTCTGCTGCATCATGCAGCCGCACACAGCAAGCAGCAAGCGCGGATTCTGCTGTTTCAGCTCCTTAATGAACCCGACATTGCCGAAGGTACGCTTTTCGGCGTGCTCTCTCACGCAGCAGGTATTGAACAGGATGAAATCGGCATCCTGCTTCGATTCCGCTTTTGAATAGCCGCAGTTTTCGAGCATCCCGGCGATCTTTTCCGAGTCGTGCTCGTTCATCTGGCAGCCATAGGTTTCGATAAAATACTTCAGGCCGAGACCGCCGATCCTGCCGCGGATCCGCTCCATTATCTTATAGCATTCACTCAGCTCGGGGCTGAAATTTTCATTGGAATACATCGGTACATTTCCTTTGCTGTAATCAAGTTATTATACACGAAGACCGGGGCTGTTTCAACCGCGGCTTCAGTCAAAATCGAATCGGGCCGTTCCCAAACCGGGCAGTTTTATCTCCGCATTCGACCCTTCAACGGATACTTTGGAGACAATGCCGTTCAGGAGGAAACGCTGTTCGCGCCGCGAAAGCGACCAAAGCTTCTTCAGCCGTTCAAAATAGGCTTCAACAGCGTTTTCGGCATTGTCCGTCAGCGCGAAAAGATGCTTCATGAACAAAAGATCGATCCTAGCAAGCATTATTTCCGCATTGATCCTGTCAAAAGCTTCAAGTTCCTTCCGCGTTTGCGGTCCCTTCAGCGTTGAATAGCGTTCTGCCTTTTTCTCGTTAAGCTCATCTATCAGTTCGGCGTCTTTTCCGGCTTTCGCTTTCGATTCCGCGCAGCGTCTTTTCGCAAACTCGATGCAGCGTTTCTTCATCGAATCAATATGCGGGCTCAGCTTGGAACAGATCGCCGTTGTTGCCTTTTCATCGAACGGAACCGCGGGGATAAAGTGCTGCCGGGGAGGCAAACAATAAACCTCTTCCCGTCCGTTTCCGCTCCTTAATCCCGGCCGCAGTGTACCTTTTTCGCTGCAGTTCAGTCTTTTAAAGAGGAATTCGTAGTTGTTGTTGTAATACCGAAGCTCGGATTTGAGCTTCTCCCTTGCCGCGAAGCAGACCTGCGGGCTGACGATGACCGGATAACCGAGCTGTGTTTCATCAAGCCCCGCATAGCGATCGTTGAGAATGATTTCCGGTACCCTGCTCCTTGCAATGCTGTTTTCCTGAGGAAAATCCTGCTCGATGTTCCTTGCGGTTTCCGAAGAAGTCAAGCCTTCGGCGCAGTAACGAAAAACCTTGCGAACGATCTCCGCTTTCGCTTCGTCGATCTTGATCGCATCTTCTTCGTATCTGTATCCGTAAACCGGTCTTCCCGCGGATTTCTTTGCGGTACATGCGATGTTGTTTCGGTCCGGTTCAACATCGTCTGTTCCGCAAAAGCGTTTCGCATTCGAGATCCAGCGCAACAACAAATCGGTTTCGGTCGGCATTCTTTTCGGCAGGAACCTGTATCCGAGTTTTTCAAGGTAATAGATCAGGCCTTCGACATTATAGCTTTCGGCCGAAAGCCAATCGTAATCAGTAAGGATAGTCGAGCGATAACCCGTGCTTTCGGCTAGATCGGCAAGTTTCAGCAAAGCATAAGGAGGTTTGTCCTGCCTGTCATACAGCACCGATGCAGCGGAAAGATCAAGACGCGCGGCAAGTTCCCTCAGCGTTTTCTCACGGTTGTTTGCCTCGCTTTGCTCGCAGGCTGCGAAATAGATTATCGATTCTTTCGCATGGCCTTTTCCCGCTGCTTTCATAGTTTCGTTCCTCAATACAGTGCCGACCAGAGCTTTTCGGCTGATCTTTGTGCGCGGAGTTTGATATCGCTTCCCGAGATGCCTATTAAATCTCCGTCCAGCATCAGCAGTTTGCCGTCTGTCATAACCGTTCTGCACTTTCTTCCGCTGCAGTTTAAAACAACATGCTGTTCGGCATTGTATGCGTTCATCGGCGTATAGCAATCATAATCTATGACGATTATATCGGCTTTTGCACCGGGTCTGATAACGCCGACCGTTTCACCGAAAAGCTTCGAAGCTGTTTCCGCGTTTGCTTCAAAAAGCATCCGTTCCGCGATCTTCGGTGAATACATGCCTGCTTCACTGCGGCCGAACTCTCCGGAAGCCGCTCTTGCTGATTCGAGCATATCAAATCGGGATGCGCCTGCGCTCAGTCCCGGAACATACCGGCAGTCCGCACTCAGGCGCGCTTTGCCACACTCTTCAGCGAATAAAGGTACGACTCTTGTGCCGGTCTTTGCCAATGCTTCAAACTCGCCATTATCGAAACGGCTTGCCGCCGCGATCGTATTCTCTCCGGCGATTCCGGAATCGATCATCCGCTCCGCAGGAGTTTTTCGATATTTCCTTAAGGAATTGCCGATATTGAATTCGGAGTTCTCCAAAAGCACATGGAAACCCGTTTTGTCTTCCCAAAACTCGCGGTAGCTTGAAAGGTTATCTCCGTTCGTGCCGTCCGCAATCCTTAAGCCGAATGCAGGATGCATCCTCGAATCGCGAACGGCAGCGCAGTAGTTATAAAAGTTCAGATTTTCCTCGACTGCCGCCTGTTGGAGCCTCCACGGCTCGTTTTCATCAACTTCGCAGCATACTGAGGCGCGAATGCCGATCTCCCTGAATGCCGACGCTATAGTCTGAAGGCTCCCGCTTGTGCAGGACGGAGAAGAATGATACTCAAAAACAGAGGTGATCCCGTTTCTGATGCTTTCGACCGCAGCAGCAGCCGCGGCATTACGCAGATATTCAAGATTCAAGCCGGCTTTCAGCTTCTTTTGCCTGTCTGCCGCAGCATAACCCGAGCGTAAACCGGCGCTCTGCGCGCCGCCGGCAAGCCCGATTGAGTAGATGTCTGTGCAGCGTGAATGAAGGTTGATCAAACCCGGCATGATGAGCCCACCGCGTGCGTCGATCGTCTCCGCCTTCGGGTAATCTGCGAACAGCTGCTTTTCATCACCGACGGCAATGATGCAGTCGTTCGAAACCGCAACAGCACCGCGGTCAAGATACGGTATCTGTTGATCATGAGTTATTATCCTGCCGTTTTTGAAAAGGAACATATCTCAGGTCATGAATTTCGGTTGGCTGTTCAGATACGTATCGCGAAAATGCTGGACCATTGTCGCAATAAACTCCGAGTTTGTCGGCTTGCCTTTCGAAGCGTCGACCGTATTCCCGAACAGATAATACTGCATATACGGACTGCTTCTTTCCCATGCGCTCTCGATCGAATAGCGCACTGCCTTTTCGACAGCGGCAGGAGAGGTTTTGGTGAGCTCGGCCGTGTACCTGTAGAGGGTATTGAGCCTGTTGTCCATTCCGAGCACCTGCATATAGATGATGAGCTGCAGATAGCCCGTCCCCTTCTGCTTCGGGTCGAGACCGATAGGTTCGAGCAGTGTTTCGGTAATACCTTTGAGAAGGCGTTTATCCAGTTTGCCCTCGTTGAAGAAAAGGACGTCGCTGATGTAGCTTCTCATGTTCGAAAGCACTTCCTGCTCTTTTCTCGCAAGGAATTCGGAATATGCATCGAACACCCGTTTCGCGCTTTCCTCAACGCTTTGCGAATACTCTATCATTCCGTCGATGCCGCAGCTTTCGCAGATGCCGGCGAGCGAAGCCGTTGATTTTTCGCAGCAGATAAAATAACGGATATCCATGCAGAACCTGCTCAGGCGCAGTTTCGAGATCAGCGTTATCGGATCGACATCCGGAAGCGTCTGACTGATGATCACTGCATCCGGGATCCTCAAAACAAGATGAGGCCAGATCTCCGCACCGAGACGAACCGGCTCGTCGGTATCGAAATACCGGCCGAGCGCCGCATTCAGGCAGCGGGCAAATTCTCTCTCCGTTTCGCCGCACGATGACTGCGGGTCCGACTCATGGCCGTCCTCACAGATTATCAGCACATACGGTTTTAGGCCGAAGTTATGTCCGTTCTTCGCTGCGGTCTTGCTCATGCGGACCTCCCTAAAGCTAACTCAGTGAACGCCGTTGATGCCGTATTTCGCTCCGCCGTATTCGTCATTCAGTATTTTGCTGCCGATTTGGTTGAAATCGCCGATCGTGATCTGCACTTCAAGCGTTTCGCCGTCCCGGAATACGCTCATGGTAATAATATCGCCGATCGATTTTGTGCGGATGTATTCGCCGAGGACATCATTGCTCGTTATCGCAACACCGTCGACAGCCGTGATTATATCGTCTACTTTAAGTCCGCCGAGATGCGCCGGACCGTTTTCTATTACCGTATAGACGAGCGCACCGGTCGGTATGCTGTAGGTGTTTGCCCTGTCCTCATCGATGTAGATCGTTGAAACGCCGATACCGGGCCGCTCGATCCCGCCGTCGTTGATGATCTCGCGGGCAACATCCATTGCTGTGCCGATCGGTATCGCAAAGCCTAGGCCTTCCGCATTGATCGGGTTGCCGTCTTCGTCATAGCTTGCAATAACGGTTTTTGCCGAATTGACACCTATCACGTTACCGTTCATATCGAACAGCGGACCGCCGCTGTTTCCGGGGTTGATAGCGGCGTCGATCTGGATATAGGAATTGCGCAGTCCGTCGATCACAACGCTTCTTTCGACAGCGCCGACCATTCCGAATGTTGCGGTAAAGCTCAGTTCATCGCCGGTCGGGTGACCGATCGTGAATACAAAATCGCCTGTTCTGACTTTCGAAGAGTCACCGACGGTCAAAACGGAAAGCATGTTCGTTTCTTCGATCTTCAGCACTGCGATATCGGTTTTCTTGTCCGCGCCGATAAGGCTCGCTTCGCACTGATTCTTGTTATAGGCAGTGACCATAAAATGGTCCGCATCATTAACGACATGAGCATTCGTGAGGATATAGCCGTTTGCGGAGATGCAGAAACCCGTTCCCGTGCCGACAAGGTTCGACGGACGGACGCTGCCGCTGTAGCTTTCGATTATCACAACGCCGAGAACATTACGGCTGTAAAGCTCCGGTATCCCTGCGGTTGAGGATGTCGGATCGCCGCCGGAGTTTCCGCCCGGGTTCGGGGCCTGAGTCGGTAAATCGCTGCCGGCGGGGATGGGCTCGAGAGTCGGCAGAACAGTTGCGGGCGCCTGAGTTGCGGTCTCCTTATCCGTTTGAGCGGATTTGGAGAAGTAATTACCGTACCGTGCAAGAAAAATCACGCCGGCAACGAGCATTCCGACAAGGAGAAAAGTGATCGCTGTGGTAAGGATTGTTCCGACAGCAGGAACATTCTTGTGGATGATCGTTGTTTCGGTGTGCGTACCTCCGCCGTCCTTCCAGATCACGCTTCGCTCCATATCTCCGTCGCCGTTTTTTTCGAACTTCATGTCCGACAGCAGCTCGGTTTCGTTTTTTCCGTTCTTTTCGTTGAATTCATCCATTCTTATGCCTCCCGCGAGATATCCCGCTGTTTATCCGTTGATTCTTTTGACCGGTGTCTGTGCCCTCTTCAGGGTAAAAGTGAACCTCGTTTCACGGTCGTCGGAAGAGACATTGATCTCTTCCCCATGCTGATCCATGATCAGCTTTACGATCGAAAGACCGAGGCCCGTTCCGGAGCCGGTCGAGTATGTGTGCGCCTTTTCGGCTTTATAGAAGCGGTCAAAAACCTTCGGAAGATCATCCGCCGGTATTGCCGCGCCGTTGTCCGTTACGCTTACCCTTGCGGCATGCTTGTCTGCAATCAGCAGCACTCCGAGCCTGCCTCCGCTTTCCGGAAGGAATTTGATCGCGTTGTCAATGAGGTTATGAAGCACCTGGCCGATCCTGTTTTCATCGGCATCCACAAAAACCGGTGCTCCGGGGAGCTGCGCATTGACTTCGATCTTCTTGGCGTTGATCCTGCTTTCATAGGTGATCAAAACTCTGCCGATAAGTTCCGTGATATCGAACACCGTTCTGTTCAGCTTCGACTGACCGGATTCGATCCTTGCGATATCGAGAAGATCGTTGACCATGCCCGTCATTCGTTTGTTTTCATCGAGAACGATGTTGATGTATTTGCTGTGCTCCTCTTCCGGAATAATGCCTTCGTCCATCGCCTCGAGGAAACCGCGCATCGACGTCAGCGGCGAGCGCAGTTCGTGTGAAACATTTGCGACGAAGTCACGCCTTGTTTTCTCAAGTCCGGCAACTTTATCGGCCATTTCGTTGAAGCTCTCGCCGAGCTTTCCAAGCTCGTCCTTCTGTTTCAGGCGTATGCGTTTTTTGTAGTCGCCGCGGGAAAATGCGTTGACCGTATTCGTCATTATCGTTACGGGTTTGGTGATCCTCCTTGTGATGATATAGGTGATCACCGCAGTGACGACCGTCGCCGCCAGCGCCGCAGCAAGGATTTCGTTATACAGCTCGCCGAGCATCCTGTAGATATCGTCCATATTGTAATGAAGAACGATGGTCCCGAATGTTTTCCCGTCATCGGAGCTGATTGGGCTGCTCAGGGTCATTGTTCTTGAACCGATATAATCCGACAGCACGTCATAATAGAAGGTGTAGCTGCCGCTTTTTTCGCTTCTTGCGTTCTTTGTGATCTCGTAGAAATCGGTTTCAACGCTGACGCGCCATTTATCGGAAGTCTGGTAATCGAAGAAACTTGCCTTGCCGATCGTTTCATCGTCAAAATAAAGCTGCAGCAGCGCGTCGAACTGTTTGACGATCGCAAAGATCTTCTCTCGCGCGATCGGCCTTTTGTCGGAGGACATGTATTCGTCTGTCGCGATCTGGTTGATCTCCTTGGCTTCGCGGATCAGGTTTTCCTTTGTGACGTTCAGATAATGGTTGCGCGAAATCATGCCGGACACCAGGCCCAGCACTGCGATCACCAGTATTTCCGCCGCAAGATAGGAAGCGAGCATCCTTGAAAACAAGGTTTTGAACATTCGGGATCCGCCTAAATCAGTCGTTCACAACGAATTTATATCCGACGCCCCAAACTGTCAGAATCTGCCAGGATGGGTTTTCACCGAGACGCGTACGCAGGCGTTTGATATGAACGTCGATCGTTCTGCTGTCCTTGCTGAATTCAAAGCCCCAGACTGCGCTGAGGATCTGGCCTCGGGTCAGCACCTGCTCCTTATGCTGCACAAGGTAGCTCAAAAGTTCAAACTCCTTATGCGGCATCGGTTTCGGCTCGCCGTTCACCGTTACGGAATAATTCTCGAGATCGAGGCGAATGTCGCCGGCAGTCAGGAAGCGTTTATCCGAAGCCTCTGCGGACTGCCCGCCCGCGCGGCGGAAAACGGCACGTATCCTCGCAACCAGTTCCTTGGAATCGAACGGTTTGACGATATAATCATCCGCGCCGAAGTTCAGGCCCTGGATCCTGTCGGAAGTGTCGCCCTTTGCAGTGAGCATGATAACGGGAACGGAGCTTATCTGGCGCAGCTTTTCGAGAATCTCCCAGCCGTCCATGCCCGGAAGCATGACGTCAAGGATCACAAGGTCGGGCTTGCTGTCCTCGAAGGTCGGAAGAGCATTCATGCCGTTTTTGCATGTTACAACATCATAGCCCTTACTACGCAGATAAAGATTCAGGATCTGACAGATCTTTTCGTCGTCGTCAACAACAAGTATTTTTTCGTTTTCCATTGCAATCCTGCCTTTCTGTTATTCGGCAAACACGGTCTCGGAAATCCCGATCACTTTGATAAAATATCCAGTCCGTTTGCCTTGAGCAAAGCCGCGGCAACACCGTTTCCTTTGCGCTTCGCGCCGGAAAAACTCCCGTCATAGATCATTCCGCAGCCGCATGACGGACTGTTGGCTTTCAGAATAACGGTATCCGCGCCGACGGAGCGCGCTGCCTGCAGAGCGCAGTATGCGCCTTTGATGAACGCCGAGGTAACGTCAATATCTCCGTCAGGAGTTCTTGCCATTACCTTTGCTTTGCCGGCAAGCACATCCTCCCCGCTCCCGCCGATTATTTCCGCGGAAAATCTTGGGATCGGCAGCCCGCCGAGGCACTCCGGGCAGACCGGGAATGCGCGTCCGCGGCTGACGAGTTCCACGACCTCGCCGTTGGATTGTGATTTGGCGTCGTACCTGCAGGGAATTCCGGCAAGGCAACTTGACACAAGAATCATTTTACCACTCATACTCTGAACATTATGGCGTTTTTCAGCTTTTGTTTTGAAAGATCCGGCTTATTTCAGCGTCACGACAGTAACGCCGTAATCACCCTCGCCGTAGTTTCCGTTGCGGAACGACTTAACGCGCGGATGGTTCTTCAGGTATGCCTGAATGCCCGCCCTCAGCGCTCCGGTGCCCTTGCCGTGAATGATGTTGACCTCGCTCAAACCGTTCAGATGAGCATCGCAAAGGTATTTATCGACGATCGGCATCGCTTCATCGACAAGCTTACCGCGGATATCGAGCTCGAGGCCGACAGTGTTTGCGGGGTTATACTCGACCTTGACGTTCACGTTTGCTGCCTGTTTGCCGCCGAGCACTCTGATATCGTTAAGCGGTACCGACATCTTGATTATTCCGATCTGGACCTGAACTTCGCCGTTGCGGTCGGGCTTCGCGAGAACGGTCGCTTCTTTATCAACGCTTACAACGGTTACTCGGTCCCCGGGGTTGACGGATTTTGGAGGTTTGCCGTTCGCTGTTTTATACTGGATCTCGTCGAACAGATCGCTTTCGGATTTTCGAAGCGCATCCCTTGTCTGCTGGATCACGCGATCAGCTTCACGCTGATCGATTGATTTGATCGAACGGATCTTGACTATCAGCTGTTCCATCTCCCGGCGCGTATCGAGAACGATCTTCTTCGCCTCTTCCCTTGCCTTTTGCCTCAGAACAGCTTTCTCCTGCTCGAATTTTTCCTTTTCCGCCTTGAGTTCGTTGACGAGCCTGTCGTGCTCGGCCCTCGCCTGTTCCGCAAGCTCCATCTCTTCCTCCGCGCGCCGCTTCGTTCTTTCGGCATCGGAAAGGATCGATTCGAAATCGGTATCTTCCTTCTTTATGAAAGCCCTCGCGCTTTCGATAATGCTTTCGGAGATCCCGAGCCTTCTGCTGATCTCGAACGCGTTGGATTTTCCGGGGATGCCTATGAACAGGCGGTATGTCGGGCAGAGTTTATCGACGTCGAACTCCATCGAAGCGTTTTCCATTCCGTCATGCGTCATGGCAAAAGCTTTGATCTCGCTGTAGTGAGTCGTCGCCGCCGTGAACGCGCCGCGGGAATGAAGCTCGTCGAGTATGCTCATTGCGAGCGCGGCGCCTTCGATCGGATCCGTACCCGCGCCGAGCTCATCGAGAAGAACGAGCGAATTCTCATCCGCATCCTCAAGGATCCCGACGATATTCTTCATATGGCTCGAGAAAGTCGAAAGCGACTGCTCAATGCTCTGCTCGTCGCCGATGTCGGCAAATACGCTTTCGAAAACAGCGACTTCCGTTCCGACGTTTGCGGGAACGAACATTCCCGACTGAGCCATCAACGTGAACAGACCGGCAGTTTTCAGCGTTACGGTTTTACCGCCGGTGTTCGGGCCTGTCACAATCAACGTTCTGAAATCGATCCCGAGGCGGATATCGATCGGAACAACGCTGTAGTTTGCGATCAGCGGATGTCTTCCGCGAACGATTTTCAGCCTTCCCTCGCTGTTGATCTCAGGCTCGACAGCTCTCATTTCCTTCGAGAGTTTGGCTTTTGCAAAGGACAGGTCGATTTTTCCGAGAATGAGCAGGTCCTCGTAAATATCGTTTGCAGAGGGCTTGATCAATGCGGTAAGCTCGGTCAGGATACGCTCGATCTCGGCCTGCTCTTCGATCACAAGCTTTTTGAACTCGTTTCCGAGTTCCACGACCGCCGTCGGCTCAACGAAAAGCGTCTGTCCGCTTCCGGACTGATCGTGGATCAGACCGGGGATCTGCTGGCGATACTCCTGCTTTACGGGAACGACGAACCTTCCGTTGCGGATCGTTATCAGAGGATCCTGCAGATATTTCGAATAGGTCTGTGAACGGATGATGGAGTTCAGCTTTTCGCGGACTTTTTCGTTTGCGATCCGCTTTTCACGGCGGATCCTTGCAAGCGCCGGCGAAGCGCCGTCAAAAAGATCGTCTTCATTTAGTATGCAGCGGTTGATCTCGTCCTCGAGATACTTATGCATTATCAATCCCGAAGCGAGGTTGGCGATCGCGCCGACGTCTCCGTTCTCCATTGATGAGGGCACAAGCTGCTCTCGAGCGATGCGGATCGCGCGAAGGCATTTGCCGATGTTGAGAAGCTCTTCGCAGTTCAGGAAGAGCACGGCGTTTAGTCTTTTCAGCGCGGAGCGCATATCCGGGAAATCGTCGACAGGAGAATACCCGGTCCTGAGAAAATAGGTTTCGGCTTCCCTTGTCAGCAGCAGATCCGCACGCACATCGTCAAGCTCCGTCTGCGGCACGAGTTCTTCGGAAAGTTCCCTGCTCACACAGCAGCCGCAGTGCAGCTTCAGCTTCGCAAGGATCTTATCGTATTCAAGTGTTTTCAATACTTTCTTTGCAATCATTGTTTATCCACCTCAATCCACTTTTCGGTTCCAATGGCCTCTTGTGGAATCCGGATATTGTTTAACGGTTTCACCGTTTTGAACTTTTCTTAATGCAGTAAGTCTCTCCCGTACGGCGGATTCCGGTTCGGCGGCAAAGCCGAGCCTTACGCCCGCTGTGCGCGGCATCGACGGGAGTCTGTCGATCAGGTCGGTCGTATTGCAGTTCAGAAGACGCACAAGACATTTATCTGGAAACCGGACGGTTGTGAGCGGGAACCTGCGCTTCGCTTCGTCTTCAATAAAACCCGATTCGTATTCGCAATTCCGGCAGCCGCGATGTTCCTTCACCGGGCAATGCACAAGCTGCATCAGCGGGACGCGCCCGTGAAGCCAGAGGATAATCCTGCCCGCGTATTCATCCGTCAGTGTTTCGAGCTGCGCTGCTGTCAGCTCCTGGGAAGGAATAGTGTAGTCAAAGCCGATTCGTAAAAGCTCGCTCACCGAATAAGTATTCAGCGCGTTCAGTCCGATTCCGGCGATCTTGAGCGGCAGTTTTTCAATCAGTGAATACTGACCGATGTTGTTTGCTTCGGCGCCGTCGAAGAAGCCGCTTTTGAGCAGATTTCGCACGGTATCTTCCTGCGCTTTTGTGATTATGACGTTCGGCAGCACAAGCAGCAGTTTTTTGCCGTTGAGCCTGTATTTCGAGAGTTTTTCAAGTTCCGCCTGGTCCATACGCACCGAATCGAGCCCGACAGCGTCAGCTCCCGATTCAAATGCCGATCCCGCTTCGGAAACGCTGTGAACGACCGCATATACAAAGGGTCGTTTTCCGTTTTCCCCGGCTTTGCTCCGGCCTGTCTTTATCGCCGACGGAAGTTCGACGGCGATCTCCGGTTTGCGGATATGGAACGCCGCGGCGAGTTCATCCGAAGCGCTTCTGCGCATCGCATTCAGCGCCGCAGCGGAAAGAAAACTCTTTCCGTCCGTAATGACTTCGCAGCTTTCGGCGGCAAAAGGCGTGTCGCCGAGTTTTCGAAGTTTCGCTGCAAAACTCTCCGCGGATTGGAGTTTTTCGGCCGCTTCCGGGACGGGGCCCGCAGCATTGACGCGCTTATCCGCGCAGGCCATTTGCAGCTCTGCAGGCTCCCCAGCCATAAGCCGGAAAACGAGTCTCGCATTCCGTTTTTTCGATTCGTGGTCGAAGCTTTTTCTCGCCGCGGAAACATCCGAGGGTTCCGGTTTGCTCGAGCCGACACGGCCTGTCTTCACACTGTCGTTGAAGAAATGAGCTGTGTTGAAATCCCCGCGGTTAAAGAAACGGAACATCTTTTCCTTGAGTTCGGGAATACGGTCCGGCTCGGCTCCGTCCAAAGCCTCGCGGTAGCAGCTTGTTACAGCGGCAACATACTCGGGCTTCTTCATTCTTCCCTCGAGTTTGATGCAGCAGACGCCCGCTCGCTCAAGTTCCGGCAAGTGTTCGATCATGCAGATATCGTTCGGGGAAAGGCAGAAATCGCCGTTCCCCGGCGTTCCGAAAACGCTTGCCGCCTTTCTGCACGGCTGCGCGCAGGTACCGCGGTTGCCGCTTCTTTCACCGGCCATTGAGGAATACAGACAGCTTCCCGAAAAGCTCATGCACAGCGCACCGTGGCCGAAAGCTTCAAGTTCGATTCGGGTGTTGTTTTTGATCTCCGCGATCTGTTCAAGGCTGACTTCCCTTGCGAGAACAGCACGTTTGATCCCGATGCTTTCGCAGTATTGCGCGCCGCCGATCGAATGGATGCCCATCTGAGTGCTTGCGTGGATCACAAGTTCCGGGAGCTCTTTTCGAATGATCGACGCCAATCCGAGATCCTGAACAAGGACCGCATCCGCACCGTAACGATGGAGCTGTTCCGCAAATTCGAGCGCAGCAAAAAGCTCGCGGTCGAATACGAGCGTATTCAGCGTTATGTATGCGCGCACATTCCGCTCATGGCAATAGTCGAGTGCCTTAACAAGGTTTTCACCCGCAAAATTGTCGGCAAAGCGACGTGCGTTGAGCATACTTCCGCCGAAGTACACCGCATCAGCCCCGTTCTGGATCGCAGCGGTTAGACATTCCATGCTGCCCGCCGGGCAGAGCAATTCCATCATAGCAAAATCCGTTCGGCTTGTTCCCTGCCGGAGATCATTCCTGCTTCTGTGCAGCCGCGTTATTCATTCCGCCGATTTGGAAAACTTTATCCTCGAGCGCTTCGTAACTCGTCTTGGTCTTTCGGAGCTCATCCTCAAGGCTGAGCATCGCAAGCAGAGTGCATTTCGAAGTGCTCATCGTCGGGAAAAGGCGCTGATAGGTATTGATCCTGTTGTTGACGGAGGTCTCGAGCTGTTTCATGTAATCCGGGTCCTCATCGCAGACAATGCTGAAATTCTGCCTTGCGAGGCAAAGATTTATCCTGTTCTTTGTCATAATGTCACCTTTTTCTTGTACTCGGACCGGTACTGCCGTTATCAGGAGCTTCAGGGCACAATTACCGACAATACCTGCATATATCCTCAGTATAGATTATACATCAATGAGCGGAACATGGCAAGTCAATAATTATTCTTTCCCGGTTTTGCCGAAAAGAAAAAGCCGCCGGGCATTGCGCCGGGCGGCAAATACGGTTCTGTTTTTACTCCGCAGTTCTATCCTTGTCGGCCATAAAGAACACGCCGAGCGTTCCGGGGCCGCAGTGGATGGTTACAACGCTTCCCGCACGGGTAACGAAAACATTCTCAAAACGGTTCAAACCGCGAACTTTTGAGGCGATCTCGTCGATGATCTCCTGATCGAGTCTGCCTGTGTGCGAAACGAATACGGCGTCCCTGTCCGCGATCTTAAGCTGGTCCTCAAGATCGTCGTAGTATTTTCTGATGACGTCGTTCTGCCTTCCGCGGTAGCGCTTGCCGACGCCAAGCTTGCCGTCTTCAACAACTATTTTCGGCTTGATGCGAAGCGCGCTTGCAAGAAGCGCAGTCGCGGCGTTGCAGCGGCCTCCGCGGTGGATATACTGCAGTGTTTCGATAACGGAGCTTGTGCGGACATACGGCACATACTCTTCGACTTTGTGTGCGACTTCAAAAAGATCGTCCTCGCCGGCTTCGATCATTTTCGCGGCTTTGAGGATCAAAAGCCCGATGCCGGTGCAAAGATTCTTTGAATCGATCACGGCAACATGATCCGCGTAGTTCATCCCTTCGGCTGCAAGCCTGAAGACATTGCACGATGCGGAAAGATTGGAGGAGATCCCGAAAAAGAGTACATCCTCCCCCGCTTCGATCGCCCCTTTCAGCGCTTCTTCGGCGTCTCCGATCGAAAATGCCGCCGTTGTGGGCGTCGTTTTATTCGCATCGGACCAGGCGTAGATCTCATCGGGCGTAATGTTTACCCAATCGGTGTAGGTCTTTTCGCCCATATTCACATATAGGGGAACGATCCTGATATTGTATTTCGCAATCAGCTCCGGACCGAGGTCGTTGGTGCTGTCGGCATAGATCCTTATCATTAACGTTTACTCCGTTCAATTCAATTTAACGGTACGGCCAAACGCCGCCGAATCGGCAGTATACCCGAAATGCGGTTCTTTTTCAACACTTTGTCAAAACTATATTTGATATACCGCCGTTTGAACCTCCGGCAAACAGTCTGTGTTCCTGTTGACTTTTCGATAAAAATCTAATAGAATTCAAAACATGATAAACTCAAAACAACTCATAAAAGAGCTCGGGCTTGTCCCGAATAAAGCTCTCGGCCAGAACTTTCTGATCGACGGTTCGTGTATCGAGCGGATCGCCGATCTCGCGCGCTGTGAAAACGAAAGCGTACTCGAGATCGGGCCGGGACTCGGCGCTCTAACCGACGCGCTTTCGGTTCGCGCGGACAGAGTTCTCGCGGTCGAGATCGACGCAAAGATGGTCGAAGTGCTTTCCTCCGTTCTCGGTGAACACTCTAACGTTACCGTCCTTCACCGGGATTTTCTGCGCATGAAGGAAAGTGAACTGTTTTCCGCCGTCGGAAGCGTTCCGTTCATCGTTGCGGCAAACCTTCCCTACTACATCACTACGCCGGCGGCGATGAAGCTGATCGATTCGCCGCTGCCGATTCGCCGGATGGTACTCATGATGCAGCAGGAAGCATCCGAGCATTTCCTTGCGGAGCCGAAATCGAAGCTCTATTCCCCGCTTTCCGTGCTCTGCAGGCGTTACTATACAGTTCGCAGGGAGTTTGAGCTTTCGCCATCCTGCTATTACCCCGAGCCAGCCGTTCAGTCCGTCGTTTTAAGCTTTGAACCCAACGGAAATGAATACGATCCCGCATTTACAAAGCTTCTGAAAGCCTGCTTCGCAATGCGCAGGAAGACTCTTCGAAACAATCTTTCTTCTCTTGTCGGAAAAGACTTCGCCGCGGGAGTTATTGAAGCGGCCTCCCTCCCGCCTTCTTGCAGAGCAGAGGAACTCTCTGTCGATGATTTTGTTCAGCTTAATCATACTGTTTCGAACGGTCTCAATTCTTAACATGATAAACAGCAGAAAACCGCGCAGCAGCGCGGTTTTTCTTATTCGGCGGCTATTGTTTGCAGTTTTTCAATAAGATCGTTAAGTTCCCGCTTCGAAAGAGATGTTAAAAGTTTGAATGCCTTTTCAGGTGCTGCAGATTCTCTTTGCTGTTTGAAATTCTCATAAGGGTCTTTTACACAGCAGCCTTCCTTTTTCAGATTGCCTACAATGTTTCTGACGTACTCCTTTCGTTTTTGAACAGTAGATCTGAATTTGTTTTGGTAGCGAAGCATCAATTTCAGATCCCCTCCGCCGAGTCTCAACGCGCAGCCGCGTACAGACTCGCCTTTTGAAGTCCCGATAAGCATCTCGCGCATCAGGTTTTCAAGCTGCTCCTTTGTAAAATGCGAAGCTTTGTCCGCCGGGCGAAGAAGGAGATCCGGATTCGATTTTGCAAGCTGGTAATAGTGGTTACGCACACTGTTCGGCTTGCGTCCCGTCATTTTCGCGGTTTCGTTGAACGCGGAGTTCAGAGGACGGCGGTTTTCGCGCGCGGTCCGTGCGCTTTCAAGCAGCAGTTCTTCTTCGGCTGCGGACCATCCGCTTGCATGCAGCCTTTCAAACAGCGGCAAATTTTCGATACATTTATACATCATTCTGCTCTCCTTGTTAAGCTATATGCTCAGTATGCCCTGCAGCATGATAAATATGCATTGTCTGCCAAAAGAAAAGCAGCCTTTCGGCTGCCGGGGATCTCATGGATCCGATTATTTGATTATAAGGTAAACAAGACCGACGATCACGGACGATATTATCCCATAGACGAGCACTGGGCCCGCAAACGAGAATAGCTGCGCGCCGACGCCGAGCACAAGGCCTTCACGCTTATGCTCCATTGCCGGAGAAACGATTGAATTCGAAAACCCAGTGATAGGAACCACCGAACCTGCGCCGGCAAAAGTCCCGATGCGGTCATAAACGCCGATGCCTGTCAGAAGTGCGCCGATAAAGATCAGCACAATTGAAACAAAAGCGCCTCTCTCCTTTTCGCCGAATCCGAAAGCGATACTGCCGATATCGCCTATCAGCTGTCCGATGCAGCAGATGGCGCCTCCGACGGCAAAAGCCAAGATGCATTGCCGAAGCACCTTGCTTTTCGGAGCTTTTTTATTGACAAGCGCTCTGTACCGAGCGTGTTCAAATCGCTCTTCCGGCGTCAGTTTTCGATTCGTTTTATCCATTCTCTGCTCCGATCCCGCCCGATGCTTCAGCCTGCCATGACCAGTTTCGCGCCGTCGAAAGTCAGCTCGGCGCGCTGTTCTCCGGCGTTGATTGCGATCGCCGCAATGACTGCGATCAATAAAGCAATTCCCGCAAACAGCAATTTATGAAACTTCTTCATTATCTTTCACGTCCTTTCGGCTTTTGCTTTTATCTTGCGCAGCAGGAAGCTTTTTATTCGATTTGATCGTTTTGGCAAAACTTGTTTTTGAGCTTCTTCAAAGCGTTTTTTTCTGTTTTCGATACCGTCGGCTGCGAGACCCATAGCACAGCCGCCGTCTTTTTCTGCGTCAGTCCTCGAAAATACCGAAGGCAGATCACGGCTTTCTCGGTTTCCGAAAGTGTCTCCAGTCCCTCGCGCAGCTGCAGATTACGCAGAACTTTGGCTTCGTCATCATCAGCATCAACCGGAATGCAGATTTCGGTTCTTTCTTCAAGGCTGTCGACGGTCATCCGGCAGCTGAAGGCTGAGTTTTTTCGAAGCGCAGAGCGGATCTCGCCCTCGATATAGATGAACGCGAACGATGCAAACGGGACGTTCCTTTCCGCATCGTACTTCAGCCAGGCTTTCCAAAGCCCGAGCGAACCGTATTGAAACAGCTCGTCCTGCGGCATGCCCCGCCCGGCGAACCTTTGCGCAACATATCTCACGAACGGCAGGAAGCTTTCCGCCGACAAAGGCCCGGCAGCGGCAGCGCTGCTGTTTTCGTTTTTTCCCTTCACGCGTCCGCGCTCGATATCCGCTTTATCAGCCGAACGACCGTTCCCTCGGCGGGTTTCGAAAAGACCTCGACTTTATCCATGAACGCTTTCATCACGGCAAACCCCATGCCGGACCTTTCCCCCTCCGGTCCTGTAGTGAAATACGGCTGCATCGCCTGTTCGATATCCTTGATCCCCCTTCCCCGGTCCTTGATCTCAACTGTCAGCAGATCCCCGCAGATACACATTTCGAGGGTTATGACGCCGTCGCCCATAGCGTAACCGTGTATGATAGAATTTGTGACTGCTTCGCTCACGGCTGTTCGGACGTCCGCGAGTTCCTCCAGTGTCGGGTCAAGCGGCGCAATGAACGCCGAAACGGCGCTTCTTGCGAATGATTCGTTGACCGGTTTGCTCTGCATTTCGATTTTGATGCGATTATTCATTCAGCTCACCTTATTTGTCAGTTTATAGATCCCTGCGATGCGGAGTATCTTCACGATGCTCTCGTTTGGATTGGCGATCCCTATAGTGCCGCCCCTTGCCGCCATCAGTTTATAACGTCCGAGTATAACGCCTATGCCGGAGCTGTCCATGAAGGTCACTTTGGAAAGATCGAATATGAGTTTCCGTACGCTCCTGTTCCTTCCGACCAGGCAGTCTATGCATTCGCGGATCGGTCCGGCGCTGTTTTGGTCGATCTCATCCTTCAGGAAGACCGTCAGTTCGGCGTCCGATATCCTGTAATTGAGCTTTATCAATCGGGTTTCTCCTTTGCGCGTTAGTTCCGCAATTGAATACTCCTTCTTTGATGCTGTCTCCTGCAAAAGAAAACGGCGAATAAGAAAATGTTTTGTCTTATTGCAAAACAGGACAAAATAAGTTAAAATATTCTTTAGTAACAGCTGCGGCGCTTTGCCGCTCACGCAGGAAGGAGGAAACGGCAATGGAGCGAAATGATTTCGTTTTCAACGGAGTCAACGGCTCGTGCAGCGTGCTGGTCGCAGGCCGTTTCTCCGAACTCGCGCCTTTTGTCCGCGAAGCGATCCGCGGCCGCAAAGCGCTTATACTGACGGATGAAACGGTTTCGGGCATCATTCTCGGCTCCGTCACCGAAGCCGTCAGCGATCCCTCGGCAGAGCTTTTCTCCTTCGTTATCCGTTCCGGTGAAAAAAGCAAAAGCTTTGAAGATCTCGGCTCGATCCTGACCTGCATGGTCGAACGCTCATTCGGCCGCGGAGACGTGATCATCAACCTCGGCGGAGGAATGGTCGGCGATATCGGCGGTCTTGCCGCTTCCGTCTATATGCGTGGGATCGATTACATCAATATTCCGACAACTCTGCTCAGCATGGTCGACAGTTCCATCGGAGGAAAAACGGGAATCGATTTCGCCGGGATCAAAAACGTTATCGGCACCTTCCGCCATCCGAAACTCGTTGCGGACGCAACGGAGTTCCTTTCCTCGCTTTCCGAGCGCGATATCCGCTCCGGTTTCGGCGAGATAGTAAAATACCGTCTTCTAACAGGCATGGATATCCCCGAAGGATTCGAATCAGGCAGCGCGGAAAAGCTTATCGCGAACTGTGCCGCCGCAAAATGGTCCTTCGTTATTGGCGACGAATTCGACAACGGCAAGCGCAAATTTCTGAATCTCGGCCACACCTTCG
>JAEEYN010000153.1 GCA_016288175.1 Bacillota bacterium
CAGCGCGACGGCGCGGGCAATAACTTCCTTTTTATGACTGAACGCCTCCGGAGTGAGGCCGCTTCCGAGGCCCGTGACGGCTTCGGCGCTTTTTCCGGTGAGCGCGGAAAGCACTGCGGCGGAGGTCGTCGTGTTGCCGATACCCATTTCGCCGACGCCGACGGCTTCGACGCCGTCCGTTTTCGCGCGGTCCGCCGCTTCGATCCCCGCTTCGAGCGCCGCAAGGCATTCATCGCGGGTCATCGCAGGTCCTATATAAATATTCTTCGTTCCGGCGGAAATCTTGCGGTCGATGATGCCGGGGCAGCTGAAGCGGGCGTTGATCCCGACGTCGATGATCTCCGTCTCGTCGCCGAAGAAATCGGCGAGGGCGGACATCCCCGTTCTGTGCTTCGTCATGTTGACCGCCTGCGAAAGCGTAACGCTCTGCGGCGTGACGGCGACGCCTTCCGCAACAACGCCGTTATCCGCGCAGAAAACGAGGATCCTGCGTTTTTCAAGGCTGTTTTTGACTTTTCCGGTGATCCCGGCAAGGCGGACGGAGATCTCCTCGAGCCTGCCGAGGCTGCCCGGCGGCTTCGCGAGCTGCGCCTGCCGCCTTTTGGCGGCGTCCATTGCATTACTGTCGGCGCCTTTGACCGACGTCAGGATGTTTTGAAGTTCGCTTTCGGTCATTTTTCAAGATATCCTTTATCCGCAAGCCATTCGATCGACGGCCCGCAGTGTATGTTTTCAACCGTGAACGTCGCCTCGGGGCGAAGCGCTGCGACGATATCGATGATCCTTTCGATGGGGATATTCCCTTCGCCGAGCGGGGAATGCAGGTCCCGCCCGCCGGCGTTGTTATGCAGATGAACGTGGAAGAGATACGGCGCCATCGGCCCGATCCAATCGATGGGCGGAACGGAGGAAACGGAGCAGTTCGCGTGCCCGACGTCGAAGCAGAGCCCGATTCGCGGGTCGCCGACGCCGCCGACGATCGAAACGAGCGTTTCTGGCGAAGGCTCCATCACGTTTTCGAGCGCAATCGTGATATCCTCCGGCGCGGAAGCGAGAAATTCCTTCCAAAACAGGATCGACTGCTCAACATAGTATTCCGGGAAATAGACTTCCGGGATGAATCCGCCGTGAATCACGAGCCTTTTGATGCCGAGCTCAAGCGCGATCCCGATCGACTGCCGGTAGCGTTCCGCCGCGAGCAGCCTTGCCCGCGGATCGATCGCGCAGGGGGCGAGCTCCGCAAACGGGGCGTGGAACCAGCCAAGCGGGATCCCTTCCGAGAGCCGCTTCACGCGGTCGATGTTCTCTTCGCGGTCCCTGTCGATGCGCTGCGCCCAGCAGAATTCCGCGATCTCGAGCCCGAGGCGGAAACGGCGCGCTTCTTCGCGGCAGTCGTCCGCCGTTGTGGAAACGAAAAGCCGTTCCCGCAGGGAGACCTTCTTCTCCATGACGCAGCTCCTTTCGCAAAATTCAACAGGTTTTATAACATTTCTATAATAACATAAGGCGCGCGGAAAAACAAGGGAAGAGAGCGGGAGGTCACTCCTCCGGATCCCAGCGTCGCCTGCGCTGTTTTTCCCGCTCACGGCGGTATTTTTTGCCGTCCTCGAACACCGCGGGGCGGGGGAGAGCTTCCCTTTCGCGTCCGCGGATCGCGGCCAGCCGCTTAAGCAGCAGTTTCGTTTTTTTGTCCTTTTTCATAAAAGCCTCCGGCCTTTCCAGCCTGCGTTCTTTAATTGGAAGAATAACCCAAACCCGGCCTCGTGTCAAGCGCTTCCGGCGCAGGCCATCCGGACAGTAAAAGACGAAATGTAGAAAACAAATAAACCGGGTGTTTTTTGCCCGAATCGCCGTCCATAAGATTGACAGCGCATATACAAAAGGTATATAATTAAAGTTGTTAACTGAACGGGTATATCCGTTCATTGCCGATTGATGAGCTTCAGCTCAAATCACGTATTCACATATCTGCGTGGTCTTCGTGTAAAGCGAATTCAATACGGCAGCAATTTTAAGGAGGAAACAGAATGAAGAAGTTCCTATCCATTCTTCTGGCGGTTGTGATGGTACTCGCGCTTGCGATGCCCGCACTGGCGGAAACAAAGGCTCAGCGCAGTGATCTGAAGATCACCCAGGCTCAGCCCGAACAGCAGGCTCAGGCTGACACCGCGAAGCTCCGCGGCGCGTCTTCCTGGGATTTTGAAACCGACCCCGCGGAGTCCGGCTTCACCTACATCGACCAGGACGGTGACGGCTTCAACTGGGTCTGGCACCAGAACACCGGCACCGGCAACTACACCACCCACAGCGGCGACGGCGTCATGACCAGCGCTTCGTACGACAATGACAACCAGGCTGCTCTGACTCCGGACAACTGGATGATCAGCCCCGTCTGCGAAGGCACTATGCTGACCTTCTGGATGTGCGGGCAGGATGCCAGCTACTGCGAAGAGTACGTCGGCGTTTACGTATCCACCGACGGCGGCACGACCTGGAGCAACGAGATCGCCGGCTTCACCGCGACTTCGGAGATGACCCAGCAGGCAGTCAACCTTTCCGCTTACACCGGCGAGATCCAGTTCGCGCTGCGTCACTACAACTGCACCGATATGTTCTACCTCGATATCGACGATATCGAGCTGATGAGCGAGGTCCCGCAGTGCACCGTTACCTTCGTTGACGGCTATGACGGCACGACTATCGACACCATGACCGTCGAGGCCGGCACCGTGCTCAACGAGCGCGATTTCCCGACTCCGCCCACTCACGAGGGCTATGAGTTCACCGGCTGGGATTACACCGGCGCAAGCATCGCGGCGGATACCACCATCACCGCGAACTACAAGCAGGAAGGCTCCAATCTTTGGGACTTCGAGACCGATCCCGCCGCACAGGGCTTCACCTTCGAGGATCAGGACGGCGACGGTTATAACTGGACGAGGATCGGCCAGTCGTCATATGCGCACGAGTCGACCTATTGCATGTATTCCGCTTCCTGGAGCAGCAACGCGCTGACTCCGGATAACTGGATGATTACCCCCGCATTCGAAGCGGTCGGTTTGAGCTTCTGGACCCGCGGCAACAGCTATCCCGATCATATCGGCGTCTTCGTATCCACCGACGGCGGCGCCACCTGGTCCGACAAGGCGCTGCTCGAGTACGATACCGACGGCACGGAATATGAAAAGAAGACCGTCGATCTTTCCGCCTATAAAGGTCAGGAGATCAAGGTCGCTTTCCGCCATTACAACTGCACCGACCAGTACTACGTCTTCATCGACGATATCGAAACCTATAACACTGCCCCGGAATACACCGTAACCTTCTACGACATCATGGACAGCTCCGTTCTCGGCACCATGACCGTTGAGCAGGGCTACGTGCTGGCCGAGGAAGACTTCCCCGAGATCCCCGAGCACGAGGGCTATGTGTTCTACGGCTGGAGCTACGACGGCACCGGCATTGCGGAAGACACCGCCATTATCGCGTTCTATTCCTATGACGGCGTCTATGAGAACACCCTTTGGGATTTTGAAGACGAGATCCACCCGATCGTAACCGGTTTCCATACCGAGGACGGAAACGGCGACGGCAACACCTGGGAATGGTTCAATGCGCCTGACTACGCAAACAGCACCAGCCATATGATGGCCTGCCTGTCCAACGGCATGGATTCGATGGATGATTGGCTCATCACGCCGAAATTCACCGGCACGCTGCTGACCTTCTACTATCGCGGTTACAGCTCGAGCTACACCGATCATCTTGAGGTTTACGCTTCCTCGGATGACGGCGCGACCTGGAAGCTGCTCGAGGAATTCGACGTGACCGGCGACACCTACGCCCAGAAGAGCATCGACCTCAGCGAGTATACCGGCACTCTCCGCGTCGGCTTCTGCTCCTCCGGCGCCGGCGGCGCATACGCCTTCATCGACGATATCCAGGTCATGAGCGAGATCCCGACCTACACCGTAACCTTCATCGACGGCGTTACCGGTGAAGAGCTCGAAAGGCCTCTGACCGTTAACCAGGGTTACGTACTCGAAGAGCGCGACTTCCCGACTCCTCCCACCCACGAGGACTACACCTTCACCGGCTGGGATTACGACGGCAGCCCCATTACAGCGGACATCACCGTTACCGCGCAGTATTCCTACGATAAGATCCTTATCTGGGACTTCGAGACCGATCCGTTCGAAAATGGCTTCATCCTCCTCGACGCCGATGGCGACAACAGCAACTGGACTTGGATGAACAACGGCGGCAGCAGCTGCTACGAAGGCAGCGGCTACATGAGGGACGTCTACAAGACCGATCCGGACGACTACCTGATCACTCCCGCCTTCAAGTTCAACAGCGATATCTGCACCCTCAGCTTCTGGGCGCAGTCCGGATCCAACAACTGGGTCGAATACCTCGGCGTGTATGTATCCACCGATAACGGCACGACCTGGAGCAATGAGATCTGGGGCCAGCAGCTCACCAACACCACTCCGCAGGAGTTCACCGTTGACCTCAGCGCTTATATGAGGAACGACGCGATCCGCGTTGCGTTCAGGCATTACAATTCTCCCGATCAGCTCTATATCTATCTCGACTATGTCACCCTGACCGATGCAACCATCGTTGCGATGGACTGCGAAGTCACCTTCGTTGACGGTTTCAACGGCGAAACGATTTCCACGATCACCGTTCCGGAAGGCACCGTTCTCGCAGAGAGCGATCTCCCGATTCCTCCCACCCATGAGAACTATGAATTCACCGGCTGGGACTATGACGGCAGCGCTATTTACGGCAACACCACCATTACCGCGATCTACAGCTTCGCAGGCGTTTATTCCGACACGATCTGGGATTTCGAGACAGACCCCGTCAGTCAGGGCTTCATGATGCTGGATGAGGACGGCGACGGCCATAACTGGGAATGGAGAGAGCCCGGCGCAAGCTACGTTCACAGCACCTCCCACTCCATGTATTCTGCTTCCTATGAGGGCGGCGTAGGCTCGCTGACTCCGGATAACTGGCTCATCACCCCGAAGTTCACCGGTACATTGCTGACCTTCTGGACGCGCAACTACAGCTCCAGCTATAAGGATCACATCGATGTCTACGTTTCCGCCGATAACGGCGCGACCTGGAGCGAATCCGTTCTCTCCATCGATCCCGCGAACAGCTTCGAGCAGTACTCGATCGATCTTTCCGCTTATGGCGATGCGGAGCTGAGAGTCGCGTTCCGTCACTGGAACTGCACCAATAAGTACTACCTCTACATCGACGATATCGAGGTCATGAGCGTTGCTCCGACATATACCGTTACCTTTGTCGACGGCGTCACCAATGAGACGATCGGCGATCCTCTGACCGTGGATCAGGGTTACGTACTTACCGAGGACGACTTCCCGACCCCGCCCGAGCATGAGGATTGGACCTTCAGAAACTGGGACTACGACGGCAGAGCGATCAGCGAGGACATTACCGTCACCGCGAAGTACGACTACGACAAGCTCCTTATCTGGGACTTCGAGACCAGCCCCACCGAACAGGGCTTCGAGATGATCGATAAGGACGGCGACAACAAGACCTGGCAGTGGACGACTTCCAGCAACCATAACCATCATGAGGGCAGCGGCTTCGTTGAGGACAACTACAAGACCGCCGAAGGTATGGACGACTGGCTGATCACTCCGTTCTTCATGATCGACGCGGCAAGCGGCAGCATGAGCTTCTGGGCGAACTGCAACAGCACGAGCTACCATGAGAAGATCGGCGTCTACATCAGCACCGACGGCGGCGAGACCTGGAGCGACGAGCTCTACCATCTCACCACCGAGGGCGACACTCCGACCGAGTACACCGTCGACCTTTCCGCTTACGCGGGTCAGGTCATCCGTGTCGGCTTCCGCCACTATGAAAGCGTAAACCAGTACTACGCGATCATCGACTACATCACCGTTATGGACGGCGTACAGGTCTATCCGCATAACGTCACATTCAAGGTAGGCAGCGCGACCCTCGCGACCCTCGAGAACGTCCTCGAGATCACCGAAGAGGATCTGCCCGAAGGACCCGCATGGTACGGCTTCACCTTCACCGGCTGGGATATGACCGTTGAAGAGATCAATGCTGCTCTCGAAGAGGGCGATGTCACCGTTAACGGTGTGTTCGTACCCGCGGAGAA
>JAEEYN010000154.1 GCA_016288175.1 Bacillota bacterium
TGAGGCCGCGCAGCTTGAGCTTTCTGCCGTTGAGGTAAAAGCCGTCCGCAAGGAACGAAACGTCGCGGAAACCGATGCGCGTCTCCGCGCTGTCAAGCACGCGGCCGCCGGATACCAATTCCGTTTTAAGGGTATAGAGCTTCGGCGAGGCGACGTCCCATTTCTGCACGCCCGGCACGGTGAATTCGGCGGGGTTGGTATAGCCGCACTCCTTTTCGGCAACGAGCGTTTCGCCGTCGAAAACGTAATGGCGGACGCACATGCCCCTTTCCGCGCCTGAAACGGTCGTTTTGATCGTGATGCTTCCGGAGCCTTCGGGCATTGCGAAAACGTCCTCGATAAAGCTCTGCTCCCTGACATCGAGCCAAACCTCGCGGTAGAGCCCGCCGTAGGTCATGTAATCGATCACGAAGCCGAAGGGCGGCTGATCGAGCGTTTCCCTTGTGTCGAGGCGGATCGCGATGCGGTTCTCCCGGCCTGTCTCGAGCGCGCCGGTGAGCTCCGTTTTGAAGGCGGTGTAGCCCGAGCGATGCTCCGAAAGCTTTTTTCCGTTCAGGAAAACTTCCGCGAAATGCGCGGCGGCGCCGATGCAGAGAAAGACGCGCTTCCCCTCCCATTCAGGCGGCGCCTCGATGGTTTTGGCATAACCGCAAACCATTTGATAAATGCTTTCGTCAAAATAATCGAAGGGCGTTTGTTTGCAGGTATGCGGAAGATCCACGGATGTTTCGCCGCCTGAATCTCCGGCGAGGAACGGTTCCGTAAATTTTTCGGTGAAGCTCCAGTTTTTGTTCAGGTCGATGCGCAATACTTTTCCACTCCCTCCCCATTTATTAAGGAAGCCGCCGTATTGCGCGGCGGCTTTTGCTGTTTTTCTCAGCTCAGATGGCCAAAACGGCGTTCCCTTTCAAGGCGATACGCGACGGAGTTCTTGAGGTAGTTAAGGTATTCTTCATCCCTGCACATCGCTTTGCCCGGCGCATCGGAAAGCTTCGCGACGGGGCGGTCGTTGACGGTCTGCAGCTTGATGACGATATTCAGCGGTTCCTCTTCCGTGTCGTTGGAGCAGAAGGTGCCTATGCCGAAGCTGACCTTCGCCTGATCCTTGAAATGGTCGAAGAGCGCCTGCGCGCGGTCGAAATCGAGGCTGTCGCTGAAGAGAAGCAGCTTCGTCTTAGGATCAACGCCGTATTTCTTATAATGGTTGATGATCTTGTCGCCCCATTCATATGGATCGCCGCTGTCGTGACGGACGCCGTTGAAGTTGTTGACCATGGAGCGGTTGAAATCGCAGAGGAAAAGATCGGTCGTGATCGTGTCGGTCAGCGCGGTTCCGTTGTCGCCGCGGTATTCGTCGTACCAATCCTCCATCGCATAATGGTTGGTGAAGGAAAGCGGGATCGAATCGATGCCCTGGTACATCTGAACGAATTCATGGGCATAGGTTCCGATGGGGGTCAGATTATGCTTCTTTGCAAGATAGACGTTGGATGTTCCGATGCAGTTCTTGGTTTCCCTTGCAAAGCGGCGGACGACCACATCCTCCCATTCCCTCGAAAGCCTCCTGCGGCAGCCGAACTCGGCGAAAGTGAAGTTGTATTTGCCTTCCTTAAATGCGGTGATCTTCGCATCGAGCCTCTCCTTCGCGGATTCGAGAAGCTTATCGTAATCGTACTTCGTGCGGAAATAAACCTCGTTGACGATTTCGAGAAGATGGATCTCGAACTGCATCGCGGAGAACAGCGGACCGCGGACGACGATGGTCAGTTCTCCGTCATTGGAAAGCCCGGTTTCGACGTAATCGCGGATCGGCCTCCAAAGGCGGAGAAATTCGACGTAGTCGTTCTTGATGAAGCGGATCGAGCGCAGATAATTGAGCTCGTCCTTCGTGAACGTCAGCGAGCAAAGATGATCGATCTGCTCGTTGATCTCATCGAACATTTCCTTTGTAAACACAACGTCCTTGTTGCGGCAGCGAAAATAGTATTCGCCGCAAAGATCGGTGTGTTTGTGGAAGATCACCTGATCCATATTGAATTTATAAAGATCGGTATCAAGAAGAGAAGTTACGATCGGGTCAAATCTCATGGTATTCAGCTCCTGTTTTGTATTTTCGGCCGTATGCCGGCCGGATTGCGGTACATTAGTATAATTTTAGTCTTATTCCTTAAAAATGTCAATCGCTATTTATCTTTGCATCCTGCATTTGGTGTTTCCTCCGGGTGTTTGCGGAGCCCCGCAAGCTCCCCCGTCTGCGCGAGCAGCACGGCAAGGAACATCAGCCCGCAGCCGATGAGCGCTCGCGTACCGAGCCTTTCGCCGAGCAGCAGCACGCCGCCGAGAAGGCTGAACACCGCTTCGAGGGACATAATGAGCGAAGCAAGCGCGGGACGGCAGCCCTTCTGGCCGATGCCCTGCGCAACGAAACCGAAGCCCGTTGAAAGGATTCCGCAGTATGCGATCGGCATCAGCATTTTTGAAATATTTTCAAGCGCGATTGTTTCCGTCAGGGCAGCGCCGACCCAGTTGAAAACAGCCGCGGACGCGAACTGCACACCGCAGAGCTTGAGCGGCGAGATCTTTTTAACGAATGTATCCGTCAATAGGATATGCGCCGTCCAGCCGACACTGCCGAGCAGCACGGCGGCATCCGATGGCGCGAGGAAAAACTTTTCGCCCTTCGGGACGCAGAGAAGATAAAGCGCCGGAAGCGCGAGAATCAGCGCAAGCCAGGTCGTGAACTGCGTCTTCTTTTTGAAAAAGATTCCGCAGACCGGAACGAGGACCACGTAAAGCGCTGTCAGGAAGCCCGCTTTGCCCGCGCCGGACTCGCCCACGCCGATCTGCTGGAATAATGCCGAAAAAAACAGCGCAAGGCCGAGAAGCGCACCCGGGAGAAGTTCGTTTTTCTTGATCGGCGTCTTGCTTTTACTGCTGTCGATGAAAGCTATCGGAAGAACGACGACAGCCGCAAGAGTGAAACGGCAGGCGTTGAATGTCATCGGCTGAAGATAGTTGCCCGCGATGCGCTGGACAGCCATCGCAATGCCCCATATCACCGATGCAAAAAGCAGTATAAGCGCCGCTTTGATCTCCGTTTTCATTCGTCGTCTCCGAATTTAAGATAACTACAGTTTGCTGTGTATACCGCAGAGTTCCGGCAGTTCCGAGATTCTGCCCGAAGCGATTATAATTATGCGCTCGGGCCGTTCTATCCCGGCGGCAGACTTCCTTCGCTCGATCTCATCGGGCGAAAGATGATCCGTATTGAGAAGAACTGAATCGACGCCGCATGAATCCGCGATCTTCAGATCGGTCATCACGTCGTTGCCGATCATAAGCGTTTCCTTCGTCTTGAGGTCGAAAGAATCGATGAGTAAACGCATGAACTCCGGGGCGGGTTTTCTCATTCCGAAATCGGATGAAAGGAAAACACCGTCAAAGCATTCGCCGAGGCCTGAAAGAGCAAGCTCGGTTTTTGTGAAAACGGCCTGTGCATTCGAAAGTATGAACAGCCTCGCTCCGCTTTTCTTTAGGGAAGAAAGCGTTTCGAATGTTCCCGGATAAACGAGGAACCGCTTGCGCGAGCGTATACGGAAAAAGTTCGCTGCCGCTTCGACCCATTCGTCAAGCGCGGTCCCGGAAAGCTTGTGCGGCTTTCTCGGCGCTTCGTTAAGAAGACGCGCAAACACAGTCCTCAGCTCGATCTCGGGATAATCACGCCCCGTTTTTTCGCGAAGAAAGGCATCCTCCTCCGCGCAGATGCGAAAGTATTCCCGCCGCAGGATCGGGCCGCTGTACTTTGCGCCGACGGAGGAAAAGAGCTCCGCCGTCTTTTTCCAAAGGATCGGGCGGCTTTCGTCAGTCCATATATCGATCAGTGTGCCGTAAAGGTCGAAGATCAGGTTCTTATACATCGACTCCGTTTGCTCCCCCGTATTTATTCAACGGTTATACCCACGGTTATTTTACAACCTTGACCGCGTTTTTTCAATCCCGCTGTTTTCTGCATTGATTCGGTTTTTTAAGTTTATTTTAAGTTTGCCGTGTTATAAAGAAGCTGTTTGAGAAGCTGTGCGGCATTTGCGTCTTCTTTGAAGCGCAGCAGCGGTAATGCCTCGTAGTATCGCTCAGGCAAAGAGTGTTGCACCGGCGGCTGGGAATCCAACTGTCGGTGTGCATTTTTCAGGGTATTATTCCGCTTTCCCGGAGATATAATCGTTATCATCGACGCTTCAGCGGAGGTGCTTGATATGAAGCCGCATATTCGCATTACTTGTGTTCTTACGGCGATCCTGTTTGCATTTGCCGCGCTTTCCTTTTCTGCCTGCAAAAAGAGCAGGGACCTTTCAGGCAGCGAGCTTTAGGGAGATTCGCTTTCCGATAACGCAGAACCCGAAGCGAAGGAATACGAGACCGGTCTTTTCGACACGGGTTATGTCCATCAGATCAATGTCGAGATCGACGAAGCGGATTGGAATGATCTGGGCGAAAATCCTCTCAATAAGACCAAATACAAAGTCAGCGTCACGATTGACGGCACAAAAGTCGAGAATGTTTCATTTGCAGCAAAAAGCAACACTTCGCTTTCGCATGTTGCCTCGACCGATTCGAACCGATACAGTTTCAAGATCAATTTCGGCAAATACGAAAAGGGGCAAACCTACCAGGGGCTCGATGGGAGGCGATTCGCCCGGCAGTCCCGGCGGCGATTTCCCCGGCGGCAATCCTCCTGGCAGTCCTCCTTCGGGCAGCCCTCCGAACGGAAGCCCCGGCGGTCAGTAAACTTCGAACCTCTTCATGACTTCGGAAGAGGTTCTTTATATATCAAGAAAAATGTTGACAAAACCTTCGAAAAAGTTCATAATTGACTCACAAAAGCGGAGGCATGGAATGGGCAGACTGACTGGGTATATCAAGCCGTACTATCTTTATATTGCGTTTACGATGTTCGTAAAGCTTTGCGGCGCTGTCGCGGAGCTTTTTGTGCCCTTCTTTATGGAGCGGATTCTGCGCGAGGGAGTTGTTCCCGGGCAGCAGAACCGCATTTTTATTTACGGCGGAGCGATGCTGCTCTGCGCCGGCGCCTGCGTTTTCATGAACATCATGGCAAACAGGATGTCCGCGATCAGCTCCGGTAAGATCACAAGAAAGATCCGCTATGATCTTTTCAAAAAACTGAACAGTCTCTCCGCGCGTCAGATGGACGAACTCACGATCCCCTCCGCCGAATCGCGTCTGACGAGCGATACTTACCGCGTCAACGAGTTTCTCGCCCGCGGTCAGCGTCTCGGCGTGCGCGCGCCGATCCTTCTTGTCGGCGGCGTTGTGATGATGCTGACGATGGATCCGCGCCTTGCGCTCGTTCTTGTCGCGCTGCTCCCGATCATCGGTTTCACAGTCTGGATCGTAACGAAAAAGAGCATTCCGCTCTATACGAAAGAGCAGTCGGTCCTCGACGGGATGGTCCGCGTCGTTCAGGAAAACGTTACCGGCGTTCGCGTCATCAAGGCGCTCAGCAAAGCCGATTATGAAAAGGATCGCTTTGACAAGGTCAATACTGAGCTGACACGCGTTGATATGAAGGCCGGCGCCATCACATCCCTCAACAACCCGATCGTTTCGCTCGTTCTGAATCTCGGTCTGACGGCAGTAGTTGTCGTCGGCGCATATCAGGTTGCCGCAAAGCATACGGAGACATCCGTCATCGTTGCGTTTCTTCAGTATTTCGTGATGATCCTGAACGCTATGCTCGGCGTTACGAGGATCTTCATCATGGCTTCCCGTTCCCAGGCTTCGGCGCTGCGCGTTGCGGATGTTCTCGAACTGCCAGCGGATCTTGAAGTCGTTCCGGGAACCGGCGAAACGCCGCGATACGATCCCGAAACA
>JAEEYN010000155.1 GCA_016288175.1 Bacillota bacterium
CGAACTTCCGGCCTCTTGAACCCCATTCAAGCACGCTACCAAACTGCGCTACACCCAGTCGCTCTTGCGAACAAAAGATATTTTAACACTATGATTTCGTATTGTCAAGCTTTTTTTTGGTATATTGCGACTTTTCCGGCTTTCGGCCGCATGAACGCCATTCGACCTCTCCGCAGCCCCGCAAAAAAGAAACGGCCCCGCGTTAAGCAAAGCCGCAGCTGTTTGGTTAAATCATCAGGATATAAGCTCGATCAGTTTGAAGATCCAGTTCGCGCTGATGCCGGCGATAAGACCGCCGATCGTGTGGCTGAGGATCGCGCGTCCGGTGAGCTCCGGGCGGTGCAGCGCCTGCATCATCGAGGCGTGGGTGGAAAGATAGCCGCTCCAGCACATGCACATGGAGGTGAAAACGGCGATATCGTGCGCCGTAACGCTGCCTGCGTCGGCCATGACCTTGACGATACTCGTCGCCGCGCCTGCGGAACCGAGAGCCGTGATCGGGACTGCGACGGCGCCGCTGTTGGAGAAGCCGAACAGAGGCTTCAGAACGACTTCGGCCTTGCTTGCGAGCCAGGGCAGCAGCCCGACGCCTTCATACGCGCCGCCGGTATAGCCGCCTTCAGGCGCGCCGTTGGTGAGCATCATAACGAGGGTACAAACGACGAGCACGCCGGGGATGATCGCGAGGCCGATATCGACGCCGCTCTTGCCGCCGTTCAGCGCCGCGTTCAGGATACGCATTCCGATGCTCGGCCTTTTGCCGCCGCTCTGAACGGAAACGGAGGGCCCGATCGAAGGCGCTTCCTCGTATTCCTCGGTCCCGAAGAGCGTTTTTGTGTGCATCAGCATCAGCCTTGTGCTGACGATGCTTCCGATCACCGCGCCGAGGTTGCCGATCAGCACCGCGACGAAAACATTACCGCTGACGTTTTTGAGGCCGAGCATGAAGGTCGAAACGATGACGCCCATGCCGAACGCCGTTCCGAGGTTGGTCAGAGCGTAGAACTGATACTTTTTGAAATACTTGCGGAAACCGGAGTCCTCTGCGAGGGAGAGGATCGCGGGGTTATCGGAAAGGTAGGTCGTGACGATGCCGAGCGCCGCCGCGCCGGGAAGGCCGTACAGCGGCTTCATCAGGGGATTGAGAATATGGTTAAGCAGCGTGACGACGCCGAATTCCGAAAGCAGCGCCGCAACGGCGCCCATGATGACGGCGATCGCCATGATGTACAGGCAGGTCTCGATCAGCAGCGCGTAAGCCGTGCTCATAAAGGTGCCGAGCATATTCGACACGCCCATCTTGACGGCGAATCCCGCCATGATACCGCCGAAAATCAAAAGAAACAGCACGGGCGAAAGCCAGAAGCTCGCTTTCGAAGCGGGCTTTGCCCCGTTTTTTACCGGCTTTTCAGGATCCTTTTTGCTCATTTTTGTCCTTCCGTTTTTTCGAAATCGCTGTCCTCCGCGGGCTGCGCCGCGGCGGATCCGCCAATACCGCACAACACTATACAACAAAAGCTATTGAAAAAATAGCTAATGTTTGTTATACTAAGCATAAATATTTTTAATGTTTACGGCAAAAGGAACGCCGCGCTCCGGCAAAGCTCTCTTTTTTCGCCATGCGGCGGCTGAAATTGCAGCAAGGCATTGGAAATTTCCCTGTCGAAGAAAGGAGATCCTCTTATGAATATCGATAATTACCGCCTGTTTCTGCGCGCCGCGCGGCTCGGGAGCCTCACTGCCGCCGCCGAGCAGTCCGGCTATACGCAGGCCGCGGTGAGCCACATCATCGCTTCGCTCGAAAGGGAGTTCGGCTTCCCGCTGTTCACGCGGAGCAAAGCCGGCGTCGCGCTCACTAAGGACGGCGAAAGGATGCTCGGACATATCCGCGAGGTCGTCAACAGGGATGACGTTACACACCAGGTCGCGGACGAGATCAAGGGACTGCAGTCCGGCAGGGTCCGCATCGGCGCGTTTTCGAGCGCGGCGGTCTGCTGGCTGCCGGGCATCATCCGCGAATTCCGTTCGCTTTACCCGAACATCGAGCTTGATCTTCGCGTTGATAACTATAAAACGATCGAGGACTGGATCGCGAACGAGGAGGTCGACTGCGGCTTCACGAGCAGGACAGAGGGCAAGGAGCTCGAATACATCCCGCTCGCGGAGGACCGCATGCTCGCGCTCGTTCCGGACGATCATCCGCTGTCCGCCCTCCCCGCACTTCCGCTTTCGAGGATCTCCGAGCTCGATTTCATCATCCCCGGCGAAGGCACGAACTACGACATCGGCCGCATACTGCGCTCCGCCGGCATAAAACCGCGCGTCAGCTTCGCCGTCAGCGACGATTACGCGGCGATCGCAATGGTCCGCAAGGGCCTCGGAATAACGATCATCCCGGAGCTGATCCTCCGCGGCATCGGCCTTCCGATCCGCGCGATGGAGCTCGAGCCGAAATGCATTCGAACGATCTGCATTGCGGCGAAAGCGCATACCGCCGTCTCCCCCGCCTGCCGCGCCTTCATCGCCTTCGCCCGCAGCCGTCTTGCCGGTTGGGACGGCGAAAAAATGCCGGACCGCGCTTAATATATTTGCCATTGGCAATGCCCCGTTGTATAATAAAATATTGCAAAAAATCCTTCGTTTGGAGTGAACGGAATGATCAGCATCAGCGAAGTTGAATACAGTTACGAAGACGGCGAAGACGCGAAGAAAGCGCTTTCGGGCGTCAGTCTTGAGATCCGGGACGGTGAATTCGTTGCGATCGTCGGCCATAACGGCAGCGGCAAATCCACCCTCGCGAAGATGCTCAACGCTCTGATCCTTCCCGACAGCGGCACAGTCACCGTTTTCGGCATGGACACGGCGGACGAGAAGCTGACCCTCGACATCCGCAAGAAGGTCGGAATCGTTTTCCAGAATCCGGACAACCAGATCGTGACGACCGTTGTCGAAGAGGACGTCGGCTTCGGCCCGGAAAACCTCGGCGTTCCGACGCAGGAGATCCGCAAGCGGGTCGACAGGGCGCTCGAAGCGGTCGGGATGACCGATTACGCGAGGTCCGCGCCGCATATGCTTTCCGGCGGCCAGAAGCAGCGCATCGCGATCGCGGGTGTGCTTGCGATCCGTCCGGACGTGCTCGTGCTCGACGAAGCGACGGCGATGCTCGACCCGATCGGAAGAAAAGCCGTTCTCGATATCGCCAAACGAATGAATAAGGAGCTCGGCATAACGGTCGTTATGATCACCCAGTACATGGAGGAAGCCGTTATCGCCGACCGCGTCGTGGTCATGAACGAAGGAAAAGTCGCGATGCAGGGGACCCCGCGGGAGATCTTCCGCAGGGGCGACGAGCTGCGTAAGATACGCCTTGATGTTCCCGTGATGGTGGAGCTTCGCGAAAAGCTCGCGGCCGAGAGCCTGATTCCCGATACGGACGCGCTGACCGTCGAAGAGATGGCGGAGGAAATATGCCCATTATTGTTGAAAAACTGACCCATACATACATGCCGGGAACGGAGAATGAGCACGTTGCCGTGGATAACGTCAGCCTTACGATCAACGAAGGCGAGTTCTTCGGCATCATCGGCCATACCGGCAGCGGCAAATCAACCTTCATCCAGCATCTCAACGGGCTCGTGCAGCCCACGAGCGGCAAAGTGACCGTCGACGGCTTTGATATGAGCGACAAAAAGCAGCGGCAGAAGGGCCGTGCGCTCGTCGGGATGGTTTTCCAGTACCCCGATTATCAGCTTTTTGACAGCACGGTCCTCGACGATGTGGCTTTCGGCCCGAAAAACCTCGGCCAGAGCGAGGAGGAAGCGAAGAAGAGCGCCGCGGAAGCGATGAAGACGGTCGGCCTCGACCCCGAGCTTTTCGGCGAAAAATCCCCCTTCGAGCTTTCCGGCGGCGAAAAGCGCCGCGCCGCGCTTGCGGGCATCATCGCGATGAAGCCGAAATATCTCGTTCTCGATGAACCGATGGCGGGTCTTGATCCGAGCGGACGCAGGGACGTTGTCGCAACGATCGACGCGCTGCGCCGCGAGCTCGGCTGCACCGTCATCATGGTCAGCCACTCGATGGAGGACGTTGCAAGAAGCGCCGAGCGCATCGCCGTTTTGAACGAGGGCAAGCTCTACGCCCTCGGCACGCCCGACGAGATCTTTTCGAAAACGCAGGAGCTCATCGACATGGGTCTCGACGCGCCGCAGACCGCCCGCCTTGCGGAAGCGCTGCGCCAAAAGGGCTGCGACGTTCCGGAAAGCATCTATACCAACGAAAGATTCATCGAATGGTTCAGGGGGTTGAAGCATGTTTAAAGACATTACCCTCGGCCAATACGTCCCCGGCGATTCGTTCCTCCATAAGCTTGACCCGCGCACGAAGATCATGCTGATGATCGCATACATCGTCGCCGTCTTCCTTGTTCAGAGGATCGAGATCTTCGCGCTCGTTATCATCTTCACCGTCGCGGTGACGCTCCTTTCGAAAGTCAGCATCACCTATCTCTTCAAAGCGCTGAAGCCGATGAAATTCCTTCTGCCGCTTATGTTTTTGATGAATCTTTTCCTGATCAAGACGGGCGATCTGCTCGTTGAGTGGTGGATCTTCAAAATCTATTCTGACGGCCTCAAAAACGCGTTCTTCATAGTTCTGCGCCTCGCGACCCTCGTTGCCGGAACAAGCCTTCTGACGTTGACGACAACGCCGATCGCGCTGACCGACGGCCTTGAAAAGCTCCTTTCCCCGCTGAAGGTCATCAAATTCCCCGCGCATGAGCTCGCAATGATGATGACGATCGCGCTCCGCTTCATCCCGACGCTGATCGAGGAGGCGGATAAGATCATGAAAGCGCAGCTTGCCCGCGGCGCGGATTTCGAAAGCGGGAACGTTTTCAAGCGCGCGAAGGCTATGCTGCCGATCCTGATCCCCCTCTTCGTGAACTCCTTCCGCAGGGCGGACGAGCTCGCGATGGCGATGGAGAGCCGCTGCTACCACGGCGGCAATGGCCGCACGCGCATGCGCGTTCTGTGCTTCACCTGGCGCGATCTCGTGGCGGTGCTCGTAATGGCGGCACTGATCGCGGCGATCGTGATCAGCCAGAAGCTTATCCCGGCGGTATTTTGATCCATGCAGCTTCCCAACGAAAACAAAGCTTTGCTGAACAGGAAGCATACGCTCATTCTGCTGATTGCGGCGGGCGTGCTTCTCGTCGGCGCGATGATTTGGAGCTTCTTCCTCAATAAAGGAAGCATCGCCTCCCGCGTTGCCCGCGAGCTTTCCGAAAAGGGCTGCAGCGTCCGCGCCGGCGAGCTCTATCAGCATGAATACCGCCGCGATACGAGCATCCGCGAAATGATGGGCGAAACCGACCTCTCCCCCGCCGTCGAAGCCTCCGTGAAGGCGGGCTTCCCCTCCGATATCGATAAAAAAGGCGAGGTCTACTGCCTGCTTGCGGAAACGGATAAAGGCGTTCTGACCGTTTTTCTCGTCGACGAGCGGATCGAGCTTGCGTTTATACAGATACCGGACTCGGACGAGGTGCTGACGATCGGAGAAAAGGAAATCTTATGAACATTGCTGTTATTGATACTGAGACAAACTGGAATAACGAACTTATGAGTGTCGGCTGTGTGATAGCTGATGCGAAAGAACTTACACCCATCAACGGCAGATATTTTATTATTGACCCAGAGTATCTGCACGGTGGTATGTACTCCAGTGTTCTGTTCGTGGAGAATATGCCTTATCATATTCTCAGCAGGCAGGAAATGTTAACGGCTCTTACAAGATTCATGCAGTCTTACGGTGTCAAATACATCTTTGCATACAATGCAAAATTCGATCGTGCACTTCTCAGTGAGCTTTCGTCATGGCACTGGTTCGACATAATGCGTCTTGCAGCATATCGTCAATACAATAATAAGATTCCTGCCGATGCTGAATGCTGTAATACCGGCAGGCTGCGCCGTGATTTCGGCGTTGAACCGATTCTAAGGATGCTCACCGGTAACGAGTATTATCAAGAGATGCACAATGCCCTTGCCGATGCTGTGGATGAATTGTCTATTATGCGTTATCTCGGGCACAGTATCGGAACCTATCTATGTGCCCACATATAATTAAATATATTAGTTTTTTCGAAAAAACCTGTTGACAAGCGGATAAAAGGCCATTATAATAGCAATGTTCAAGAAGAAGCCGCCCGCTTCTCACTCGCCGCAGGTATTTATGCAGGCGCAGTCGATGGCAAAAGTACAGCTTAAAAGCTCTCTTTGTGTGCGGTGCGGAATGCAGCGCATTTTTCTTTTTGAATAAATAAACATCAAGGTGGTGGAACCCATAGCAGCCCAGGAATTGTTGATCAATGAGGAGATTCCGGATAAGGA
>JAEEYN010000156.1 GCA_016288175.1 Bacillota bacterium
CACGAGCCACGGCGCGCTGCTGACGATCCCCGTTTCCGATATTCCCGAGCAGAAGCCCGATAAAAAGCCGACCAACCTTTCCGCGATCATCGAAGTCGAGCATGACGAGCGCGTGCTCGCCGCCTTCCAGGATCCGTTCACAAGCGGCCTAGTATTCTTCTATACCGCCGCCGGCCTTGTGAAGTGCACGGAGGCGAAGGAATACAACACCCGCTCGAAGCGCATCGCCGCGATCACGGTCAAGGACGACGACACGCTGCTCGGCGTTGAGTTCATTCCGGAGCCGATGGAGGAGGACAGCATCATCCTCGTTACGGAAGGCGCGCTGAGCATCCGCTTTGCCGCGGACAGCGTTCCGGTCACGGGCCGTGCCAGCGCGGGCGTGAAGGGCATGAAGCTCGAAGCGGGGGACAAGGTCATCTACGCCGGGCATATCACGGACGAGGGCGAGCTGCTGACGGTTTCCGACCGCGGCTACATGAAGCGAAGCTTCGCCTTCGACCACGAGATCCAGGGCCGCAACGGCAAGGGCGTGCTCTGCTTCGGCTTCAAGAAGAACGGCTCGAACGGCTCCCGCCTTGCCGCGGTGCGCCATGTCACCGTTCCGGAGGACCTTGTCGCAGTGCAGAAGAGCGGCACGGAAACGCCGTTCAATACCGAGGAGATCAAGATCGATCAGCGCGCCGGCAAGGGTCAGCCCGTTGTGATGGTGCTGATGGACGACGTCGTTACCGACCTTCGGAAAAAACAGTAAACGCGAATAAAAACCGACGGAGCAACCGCCCTCGCTGTTGCTCCGTTAAGTATAAAGAAAGCAAAACGACTGCTTTCGGAAAGGAATCTAAAATTATGAAACGCCTTTTTTCACTGATACTTGCTTCCCTTATGCTGCTCGGCGCCGCCTGCGCTAAGCCGAACGGAAATGAAACGACTGCCGCGCCGCAGGACGCCAATGCGAACGCGACGCCGGAACCTACCTTCGAACAGACCGAAACTCCGACAGGAACTCCGACCGCGGAGCCGGCCGAGCTCCCGCAGTGCACCCTTGCGCAGTATCCGAAGGTGGACGGCTCCACCGCGAACATCCCGATGGCGATGGCGCTCGTTCAGCTCGTGACGGGCTGCACGGAGGATGAGGCGACGAACACGATCAATTTCAGCACCACCGATTTTTCATACGACGCGCTTGATAAAGGCGAGTGCGATATGCTGCTCGTTTACGAGGCGAGCAAGCCTACGAAGGAGCGGCTCGATCCCGAAAACAATTTCGATATGCGTCCGATCGGCCTTGACGCGCTCGTTTTCATCACGAACGTCGATAACCCCGTCGAAAGCCTGACGGAGGCGCAGCTGCGCGGCATCTTCAGCGGCGAGATCACGAACTGGAGCGAGGTCGGAGGCCTCGATTCACCGATCGTCGCCTTCCAGCGTCCGACGCTGAGCGGCAGCCAGACGCTGATGCTCGACCTCGTTATGAAGGATGTTCCGATGGCGCCGGAGGATAAGATCCTCGTTTCCGAAACGATGAGCGATGTTATCCGCGATATCGCCGCCTACGACAACAGCGCGAACGCGATCGGCTATTCGGTATACTATTACGCGAAGAATATGTATAACCAGCCGAACCTGAAGTTCATCCGCATCGACGGTGTGGAGCCGACCTTCGAAAGCATCAACGCGGGCGAATATCCCTATATCAACCCCTTCTACGCGATCCTGCCGAAGACGGGCGTGAAGCCGATGGCAAAAACGCTCGTCGACTGGCTTGAAACCGAGGACGGGCAGTATTTCGTCGCCGCCTGCGGCTACGTGCCCTATATGCGCGGCCTCGAGCTCGGAGAATGATTCGGAGGGCGTTAAAATGAAGCGCTTGTTCTCTTTGCTGCTTGTTTTTGCCGTTCTCGCGGGCGTTTCCTGCTCCGGAACGGGTGAAAAACAGGCGGAGGCTTCACCGACAGCAGGATCGACGGCGGAACCCGAAGCCGTAACGCCGGACTGCGCCGAGCCGACGCCTGAACCAACCGTGACGCCGGAGCCGACGCCGAGGCCCCGGCCAACCTATCCCGCTGCGCCGAAGCTCGGCAAGCTGATAGACGGACCGCTCTTTGAAGAGCCGATCAAGTATTTCGTCATTGACGGCGAAAGCAGCCTGCACTACGTCTATGACGCCATGGGCGAGCTCGTCTGCACCTTCAGCGCGCCGGATTATGAGAACATCTGGGGAAGCGGATTCTTCGGCGAATACGGCAGGCCCTATGATTTCGATCTTCATACGATGCAGCAATGCGAGCACTACGAGTTTTTCGAGGATTTTGCCTTCAAGCTCGATTACCGGGAAGCGGATAACGATTACGGTTGGGCTTCATATCTTGTGGAGATCCGCGACGCGGACCTTGAAAACCCGATCGACCTTTCAAACAGGGATATCGAGATCGGCTATCTCGGAAGCGTGCTGCATATCGAAGGAAAATTCCTCATTATAAAATGCAGTTATGAGGATATGGTTCCCGGCGAAGCGGGCTGGCATATCGATTCCGAAGCCATACTCATTGATGCGGACGGCAGCATCGTCGGCTCGGTCGATCCTGACGCTTTCGGCGAGATCCAGGGCGTTTTTGCGGGGAAATACATCATCGGCAGACGACCGAAGGAGGATCCGGATCCGGAGGACTGGGAACCGAACGTTTACAGCATCTACACCCTCGGCGGCGAACTCGTGATGGACAACGTTAAGCCGATCACGAACAGCAGTTATTGCCCCGATGACGAGATCTGGGAGAGCTCGGTCTGGTCCGCGGACTATCTCACGGACGCGGACGGCGCCTGCTATAACGGGGAGCTCGAGCCGCTTGCCACAACGCCGGAGGATGCGGCGACCAATGCCATGCTTGTAAAATACGGCCCGATATGGACCGGTTCGGAGCTCCGTCTGTATTCGAACGGCGTTTTTTACGGGATCTGCGATGAGGATTGGAACTGGCTCTTCCGCATCTACAATCCCCGACTTGCGAGCGATTACAATAACCAACGCGATTGGGAAGCCGAACACTGGGCGCATGGCTGGGATTGGGGTGACGATTGATCGATGAATAAAGGCCGCTGCGGGCTCCGCGGCGGTCTTTCATTTTGTTCAGCCGATCATATTCATTATTCGCATCAGCTTTTCCGCCTGCGCGGGTGTGAGCATCGGCATGATGCTCGCGGCGGTGCGGCGCATCCCTTCGGCGTCGAAGCTGCCGCTCGCTTTCTGCTCGGCTGTAACGCGCAAAAGCTCGCTCATCAGCTCATTCTCGTTTTTACTTTCATACTGCCCGGCGATATCCGCGAAAGCATCCATGCCATCCTGCGGGTTCCTGCCGCCGAAATTATCGAAATCCATTGAAAAACCTCCTTTTGTCGCTGCTGATATGATATGCACGGCAAACCGCATTCGTGAATAGAATATTATGAAACGCGAAAAAAGGGGGAACAGTGCCATGCCGACGGGTAATCGCAGCGGAAACGGGAATATGCAGAGGAATATGCAGATCAGGCGCGAACCGCCCGGAGGCGCCAGATCCGGCGGGGCGGAACGGCGGGAGGAGCCTTCGCCGCTCAACGCCGTTGCGAAGCGGATCCGCGATGAGCAGGGCGAGAGCGGCCTTCGGGATTTCCTTGCCGCGATGGAACCCTTCGCCGCGCCGAACGAGCTCAAAAGCACCGCGGAGCGCTTCGGCCTCGATTATCGGGAGATCCTTGCGAAGAAAAACGAGCGCCGCCAAACGGAGCAGGCGGGGCAGGGCGGCTTCGCGCAAAACCCGGGGATGAACGGCTTTTCCGGCATGGGCGGTTTCGGCCAAAGTCCCGGTATGAACGGCTTTGCGGGCATGGGCGGATTCAACCCCCAGCTTTTGCAGATGATGCAGATGATGCAGCTTATGAACGGCCTGAACGGTTTTTCCGGAGCTTCCGGCGGAGCCGGCGGCGGGGCGAAGAACCCCGAAGGAAAGCAGGGACCTGATCCGATGCAGCTTATGCGAATGATGCAGCTGATGCCGATGCTCTCCTCCCTGATGGGCGGCTCCCCGCAGGGCATGCCGGATCTTTCCGCGATGATGAAAATGATGGGCCGGTGATACGCCTTGAAAACCGTTCTTCAAAATGCTACAATATATACGCAAGAAAACAAGAACGGAGAGCAGTATGACCTTTCCTTATGCATACCGCGGCCTGAAGCGCGTCCACCATGCGGAAATAATGTCACTCACGAGCGAGATACTGATCCTCGGCACAACGCTCATATCCATGATCTGGCCCGTCAGCACGGACACGATCAAAAACGGAGACTATTCCGCGATCAGCCTGCTCTGGCTCGCCATGATGGCCGTCGGATCCATGTTGATGACTGTTTCGATGATTACGGAGCTCATCGGCCTCGGCATCGCGCGCGAAGATGAAAAAAGCTTCGGCCATGCGTACAGATATCTGTTTCTGCCGCTCATAATCACAGGCCTTGTAACTTCCGTGAGCCCGATCGTGCCGGAGCTTCGCCTTGAAAAATACGCGGAAACGGTGCAGGAACTCATGCACATCCTGGTCATGATCTCCATTGCCCGCGGCATCAACCGCCTTGCGAGAAAGCTTTCGGACGAAGAAACGGGCATCCGCGCGAAGAAGCTTCTTGCCGTAACATCGGTCTCATTCGCGGTCTCCGTCGCTTTGTTCGCCGCCTCGATCGTGCTCAGCGGCGAAACCTACGAGCATATCAGCACCGCCCTCGAAGCCGCGGCTCTCGTGCTCGGCGCCGTCGCGTTCCTGATGATGCTGCTCTGCGTCCACCACGCGGTGAAGATGCTGGAGGAAACTCAGCTGCAAAGCGAACGGGATAAAGCCTGATTGGACATCGCGCGAAAAACATGTTAAAATAACAGATCGGACAGAAAAAACGCCCGCCGGAAGGCAGCCGGCGGGGAAGGGAAGAACATGCAGGACCCGAAATGGACGGAAGCCGTGCTTGCGGCTCTCGATAAAGCGCATCCGGACGCGAAGCCGGAGCTCGATTTCACGAACCCTTTTGAGCTTCTGATCGCGACGATACTTTCCGCGCAGTGCACGGACAAGCAGGTCAATAAGGTCACTCCCGCGCTCTTCCGCGACCGGCCGAACGCCGCGAGCGTCGCCAAAATGACGGAGGAAGAGCTCGCCGGTTACATCAAGTCCTGCGGATTTTTCAATACTAAGGCGAAGCACATCCTCTCCGCCTGCCGCGACATCGTCGAAAGATTCGGCGGCGAGGTTCCATCCGACCGCGAAAGCCTTCAGTCCCTTGCGGGCGTCGGAAGGAAAACCGCGAACGTCGTGCTCTCGAATGCCTTCGGTGAGCCCGCGATCGCCGTGGATACCCACGTTTTCCGCGTCAGCAACCGCATCGGTCTTGCGGAAGCGAAGACGGTTGAAAAGACGGAACAGCAGCTGATGGAGAATATCCCGCGCGATAAATGGTCGATCGCCCATCATTGGCTGATCTTCCACGGGCGGCGCGTCTGCTCGGCGCAAAAACCGAAATGCGAAAGCTGCACCTTGACGGAATATTGCAGGTATTATAAGGAGAATCACTGAAATGCAGTTTGTTGATAAAGCAAAGATCGTTATAAAGGCGGGCAACGGCGGCGACGGCTGTTCGAGCTTCCACCGCGAAAAATACGTTTCCCACGGCGGGCCGGACGGCGGCGACGGCGGCCGCGGCGGCAGCGTTATCTTCGAAGCGGACGAGAACATGAGCACCCTGCTCGATTTCAAGTTCGCCCGTTTCTTCCGCGCGGAAAACGGCGAAGCAGGCCGCGGAAATATGCAGAGCGGAAAGAGCGGCGGGGATCTTATCATCAAAGTTCCCGTCGGCACCCGCGTGCGCGATCTCGAATCCGGCAAGATCATTGCCGATATGAACCGCCCCGGCCGTCAGCGCACGGTCCTCCGCGGCGGCAGGGGAGGCAAGGGCAACGCAAGGTTCGCGACGCCCACCAAGCAGAGCCCGCATTACGCCCAGAACGGCCAGAAAACCAAGGAATACGAGGTCGAGCTGGAGCTTATGACGATCGCGGACGTCGGTCTTGTCGGCCTTCCGAACGTCGGCAAATCCACGATCCTCTCCGTTGTCACGAGCGCGAAGCCGAAGATCGCGAACTACCATTTCACAACGCTCACCCCGAACCTCGGCGTCGTGAAGCGCTACGATACCGCGTTCGTCGTCGCGGATATCCCGGGCCTTATCGAAGGCGCGGCGGAAGGCGCGGGCCTCGGCCACGACTTTTTGCGCCATATCGAGCGCACGAGGATGCTCGTCCACGTTCTCGATATCTCCGGCTGCGAGGGCCGCGACCCGATCGAGGATTATCGGCAGATCCGCTCGGAGCTGACGCAGTACAGCGAAAAGCTTGCGGAGCTTCCGGAGATCATCACCGCGAATAAAATGGATATCACCGGCGCGGAGGATTGGCTCGCGCTGCTGCGCGATGAGCTTGCGGACACCGGAGTCGAGATCTTCCCGGTCTCCGCCGCGACGGGCAAGGGCTTCGAGCCCCTTCTCGACCGCATCCTCGAGATGCTGAAAACGCTTCCGAAAACGCTCGAATTCGAGGAGGACGACATCACCCCCGCCGCGCAGTACGAATGGGGCTTCGAGATCGAAATGGACGGCGACGTCTTCGTTGTTTCGGGCGGCACCGTCGATTATATCCTCGACACGACCAACGCTGAGGACGAGGAGAGCATGCGAAGGTTCCAGAAGCTGCTCGAAACGGAAGGCATCATCGACGCCCTGCGCCAAAAGGGAGCGACAGAGGAGAGCGTCATCCGCCTCGGCGAATGGGAGTTCGATTTCATAGAGTAAAACAGTGCAGACGACTGCAGCGAAAAAGCCGGGAGAGTATCCCGGCTTTTTCTTGCTTTTCAATGCTTTTTCTTTTGCTTTTCTCGGACAGTGTATTCGAAGACCTCGATCCGCGTGAAGCCCATTTTCCGAAGTTTCTTGACCGTCCGCGCGGTATCCTCCTCCGTATTGTACCGGGGAATGAGCGGCACGCGCACAAGGATATTCTCCCGGCCGACCGCCCGTATCAGCCGCCTAAGGTTCGCGGCTGTTTCGCCGATCGGCTTCCCGGTGTAGCGGCGGTAGATCTCCGGGTCGAAGGTCTTGACGTCGACGATGAAGGCGTCGAAGAGCTTTGCCGCGCGCTTGACATTCGCTTTCGGAACGTTGAGGCTCGTTTCCGCTGTCAGCCTCCAACCTTTGCAGAGGGGGCGGAACGCCTCGTAAAAATCGATATGGAGCAGCGATTCGCCGCCGCCGAAGGTAAGTCCGCCGCCCGTCGCGCGGAAATAAAGACCGTCGAGCCGGACGCGTTCATAAAGCTCAGCTGCGGTCACGTGCTCGGGCTCCGCTTTTTCGATCCATTTGTTGATGCAGTAGGCGCAGCGAAGCGGACAGCCGGCGCCGGCGACGAGCGTCGTGACGCCCTTCCCGTCCGAACCCATCCTGTGCCTCGCGAGCGCGACAAGCGGAAAACGCGGCTCGGATAGAGCCGCGCTTTTTTCGGTTTTA
>JAEEYN010000157.1 GCA_016288175.1 Bacillota bacterium
GCGGACTGGCGCGGGACCGACTTTTCCGCCGTGCTTCTGGCACATCAGCTGCATGCCGTAGCAGATGCCGAGCACCGGCACGCCGAGATGGAACAGCTCGTCCGAGCAGGTGCGGGAGCCTTCCTGATAGCAGCTGTCCGGCCCGCCGGAGAGGATGATGCCGCTGAGCCCTTCGCCCTTCACGCGCTCGATGGGTGCGTCCGGCGGGAGCAGCTCGCTGTATACGCCGGCTTCGCGGACGCGCCGCGCAATGAGCTGGTTATACTGCGCTCCGAAATTGATGATCACGATTCTTTCCATTGGTTTATCCCTGAAAATTTATTGATTAGAAAAGAAAAATCACTCGCGGAAGCAGATGCCGGATTCGCCCGCTTCCTCGATGATTGCGAGGGAATAGCAGTCGACGCCGCTTGCGCGGAGCTTATCGCCGCCGCCCTGGAAGCCCTTTTCGATCGCGATGCCGATGCCGACAAGCTCCGCCTTCGCCTGCGCGATGATGTCGATCACGCCGCGCATCGCTTCGCCCCTCGCCATGAAATCGTCGATGATGAGGACACGGTCGCCCTCGTGCAGCCAATTCTTCGAGCAGGTCAGCGTGACGGTCTTGCCGTAGGTATAGCTTTGGATCTCGCTCGTGAAGACGTCGCCGCCGAGGTTGCTGCTCTTCGCCTTTTTAACAAAGAGCATCGGAACGCCGAATTCCTCCGCCGCGACCGTCGCGATCGCGATGCCGCTCGCCTCGCAGGTCATGATGAGATCGATCGCTTTCCCGCCGAAATGCGCCTTGAAATCCCGTGCCATTTCGCGCAGGAGAACGGTATCGACGCGGTGGTTGAGGAAACCGTCGACCTTAACGATATTGCCGGGAAGGATCTTGCCCTCGCGGGCGATGCGCTGCTCAAGAAGTTTCATTCTGAACCTCCGATTCACGGTATTTTACGAATCAATATTTTAGTACATCTTGGGGAAGTTTGCAAGAGCGTAAAACGAAAAAACGGGCAGCAAAAAGCCGTTTGAACGGTTTCGGAAGGCGCGGATGAAAAAACGAAGGCCGCCCTTTCGAATGGCCTTTGATCATGTCCGGCTGTTTTTCTTCAGCGCGTTATCTTCAGGCTGCGGGCATCTGGCCCATAGCGAGGCGAAGTATCATCAGCGCGTCTGTGGCGCTCACTGTGCCGTCGCCGTTCATATCTCCGTTCAGCATGCCCTGCTCATCGAGCGTCACCATGCCCATCGAATAACGCAGAGCGATCAGTGCGTCGACCACGTTTACGGCGCCGCTGCAGTCGACGTCGCCGGGGAGTGCCGGCTGCGATCCGTTCTGTTCATACTGTGCGGTGACGGTCAGATCGCAGGTCACGTTCGTGAAGTCGACATCCCAGCCGATGAAGGTCCAACCCTCGCGCTCGGGGTCGGGAGGAGCGACTGCCGAGCCGCCAAGGGGGACGGTCTGCGCGTCGATGACCGTGCCGTCCCAATCAATGAAGGTGACCGTAAAGACGGCGTCGGAGACCGATATCGGACAGCTTGCGATCGCGCTGCTGTACCGGCAGCTTTTGCATGCGATCGCCCTGACCGTGCAGGAAGCCGTGACCGTAAACGGAGCCTGATACTGACTGCCCGATTGCCCGGGCACGCTGCCGTCGGCAGTGTAGTAGATGTTGCAGCCGTCCGTGAAGGCGCCGGCCGAATATGAGATCGTTACGGAGGCGCCGTTTTCGGCAGGGACACCGGCGACCGAAGGCGTCGGGCAGGTCAGCAGCTCAAGAAGCTTATTGCGGACACGCGGACCGGCAACGCCGTCCGCTGTCAGACCGTATTCTCCCTGGAACTGCTCGAGCACCGCTTCGGTGCCGCTGCCGAACCTTCCGTCAACTTCGCAGGGGTAACCGAGCTGGCTGAGACAGGCCTGCAGCCACATTACCCCTTCGCCGCTGCTGCCGGTGCGCAGATTCACGGTCGGGATCGGGTACTGCGTCGGATCGTCACTGCCGCAGGGATTCACCGGGGTCACACAGAAAGCAGACGAATGCAGGAGCGCGTAATAACCGTTAACGTCGGTCGCTTCGATCATATAGGTGTAAACGCCGACCGATAACACGCCGAATGTAATATAACGGTCGATCTGCGAGGCGATGTTTACCGTCGTCGTATACGGCGCAATGCTTTTATAGAGAACAGGCGTGCCGGATACGTCGTAAACTCCGACGCTGACGCTCTCCAATGCGTAATTCGAGCTGATGATGCCGGTCAAAGTGAAGCTGCTTCCCTGCGTTACGGCGGTCGGATAGCTGTAATCGGAGAGGGTGATCGCGGAGCCTCCGGCGCCGCCGCCGGAAAAGTCTTCGCTTGTCAGCTGGACCGTGGTGCAGCTGGTTCCCGCCGACCAATAATTCCAGACGACGTGGTAATAATCGTTGTTATGGGAATCGATTATCGGCGTGCCGGACGAGTTCCTGCCGACACAGATGACCGCGTGGTTGTTGCCGCCGCCGGAATAAAAGACGGGGCTTCCCTTATAAATGGTCGAATCGCTCGCCGCGGTCCTTACGCCGCGGTTGTCGCCCATCCAGTTCCTCAGCTGAACCGCCCCTGTCCAGGTGGCGCTTCTGTCGGTGCCGGTCCTGTAATACCAGCCATCCGTGCCGTACGCAGTGCCGTAAACCATCGGCATGCCGCCGGCATAGATGCACTGGGAGGTATAATTTGCGCAGTCTCCTCCGTATGCGTTGAAATTCACGTATGCGGAATTATAGTATTCGGAATAGATATCGCCGTTTGCTCCGTGATAGACGTAGGTATCGGCATATTCGGCCGCGGCGTCCGGATCATAGCCCTCATAGAAGTCATACCTGCTGCCGGACTGCTCCTGAGCTTTTCCCAAATTGCCGGCCGAAGCTTCAAAGGATTCAAAGGATTCCTCTGCCGGCTGATAGTCCATTTCGATCAGCTCTTCCTTCGTGCGCTCGGTAATCGTGCAGAGACCGAGAAGATCGGAGCAATCATATTCGTCGGCAAGGAGGGTCCATTCATTGCCGTTCGGCCGGAAGGTGAGCTTATGGTAAACGCCGAAACCGGATACGTCAACGGCACCGCCGCCCGCTCTGCGATAATCCCAGAAGGTCCATTCATAAGCAAACAAAGCGACCGAACCGTCCGGACCTGCGATCACGTGATCTTCATCATAAAAAACGGAGGTACAGGCGTCTATTATCTCGGTGCCGGTCCGCTTTTCAAAGGCTTCTATCGCTTCCGCACGCAGCCTGTTTTCCGCAGCTGCGGTATCGGCTGCCGGAAGTGACTTGAAAAAGACGGAGGTACTTTCGGCATCGCAATAAAACGCCCGTTCACGGGCTGTGAAATAATCAAAGCACAGCCTGCTGAGGGCGTCGTCGGCTTCCGGAAAAGACGGGGCTTTTCTGCTGCCCGCACTGAATCGCTCTTCGGTCATCGTGCGGCAGTTATCCGATGAGCGCGGGAATTCTTCGCGCGTTTCGGCTGAAACGGAAGGGAGGCCGCACGGCAATAACGCAAGGAGCATGAGCACCGCAAGCAATACTGCTATGGAGCGCTTCGTTTCTCTGAACTGCATGTGTTCCTCCCTCTCGGTTTCAGTTTATCCGGTTGGTATGAACGGCCCTGTTAAGCGCAGGACCACAAAAGAATTATAATAAGCTATGAGGGATTTGTCAAATCAACACGGGTATAACAGCGAAAGAAAAACGGCACGTTCGCGCCGCCCGGTCGGTTCGACCTTTTTTATTTCAGTTTCACCGTTTTCTCCGCCCCGAACTTCCTCGCTTCATCCTCGCTGTGGGTGATGAGCAAAATCGTCGAAAAGCGGTTTTTGATGCGGGGGACGATGCGGTTCTGCAGCTCAGGATCGAGGCCCTTGAGGGGCTCGTCGAGGATCAGCAGGTCGCCGCCGAAGGCAAGCGCGCGGCCGATGGCGACGCGGCGCTGCATGCCGCCGGAGAGCTCGCGGATCGGCTTATCGGCAGAGTCGGAGAGCTCCATTTCTTCGAGGATCGCGTCGGTGAGAGCGGCGTTTTCGGTTTTGGTTCCTTTGAGCACGGCGGCGATGTTCCTGCGCGCGCTGTACCAGGGCAGCAGGCGGTCCTCCTGGAAAACGGCGGAGATGCGTTTCCCTTCGATACCGGTGATCTCGCCGGAATCGGGCTCGATGAGACCGAGCAGGAGCTTTGCGAGCGTCGTTTTACCGCTGCCGCTTTCGCCCATGACGGCTGTTACGAAGCCGTCGGGAAGCTCGAGCGAAAAGCAGGAAAGGATCGGCTTTTCGGCCTTTCCGTCCGCGCTTTTATATGCAAAGCTTACATTTTTAACGCTTATCATTCGTGAGCCTCCCAATGCCTTTTACGAGGATCGCCTCGAGCGCCATGCTGATCAGGATGATCGCCGCGGTCCAGGCGAAGAGTTCCGGCGTTTCAAGATAGAGCTTGCTTTCATAGAGCGCTTTGCCGATGCTGTTCTTGCTCATCGCGATGACTTCCGCCGCGACGCAGCTCTTCCACGCGAAGCCGAAGCCGGTCGTCGCCGCCGTCAGAAAATGCGGCAGAACGGAGGGGACATAGACGCTTTTGAGCGTTTTTCCGCGGCCGAAGCGGAAGGTTTTTGCCATCTCGAGAAGCTGCGGGTCGGTCGTTGCGACGCCCTTTGCAACGTTTGCCCAGGCGATCGGAGTGACCATCAGGAACGCGACGGCAACGGGCGTGCGGACGGGGGAGAGATAGAGGAGCAGCAGCACGATGAACGAAGTCACGGGCGTTGCCTTGATGATCGAACGAAGGGGCGAAAGCAGGGCGTCCGCGAATGGCACGGAGCCCGTCAGCGCGCCGAGGAGCGTTCCGGCGGCGATGCCCATCAGAAAGCCGATAAGCACGCGCAGAAGGGTATGGGCAAGGCTCAGCCAGAATCGGCCGGTGCCCATGAGCGCGATCAGCGTTTTAAAAACAGAAAGCGGCGGGGGGAGCAGAAGCTCCTTCCCGACCGCCAATGCCGCGATTTGCCACACCAGCAGCCAGAAAACGGTCACCAGTGCGATTTTTGCAGTTTTCTTAAGGATCTTTCGGCTCATGCGCCGTAGTAGAAATCATCGCCGGGCAGCTTGCCGCCGATGGATTTCGGGTTCGCCTCGAAGAGCACGCCGAGCATGCCGGAGACGGCGGTCTTCATATCCGCGCCCTTGATGAAGGTGATGTTGCAGGTCGGGATCGCTTTCTTCGCGAGCGCTTCCTTCGGGAGGATCTCCGCTTCCGCAATCAGTTTCGCCGCTTCGTCAACATTCTCGTTCACGAATTTCGTGCTTGCTTCATAGTCCCGGAGGAAGATGTCGACGGCTTCTTTATTCGCTTCAACGAAGGCTTTCCTTGCGATGATAACGCCCTGAACGAGCTGAGTATCGGAGACCTTGTTCCATTCCTCGGTGAGGTCGAGCGCGACGCGCAGGTTTTCGCTCTGCATGGTCGCCGCGGTCACGTTGGGCTGGGGCAGCATGCCGATCTCCGCTTCGCCGGAAGCGAGCATCGTCGCGAGGGCAGCGTGTTCGCCGACGTATTCGATCTCGGCGGTGACGCCGTTCTTCTCGAGAAGGTAGTTGAGGATGTATTCCGGGGTCGCAGCCTGGCCGGTCGCATAAAGCTTTTTACCGTTGAGATCCGCGACGGAATGGACGGTATCGCCGTTTTCGAGAACATAGAGCACGCCCAGAGTGTTCACTGCGAGGACGACGACGTCGCCTTCAAGCTTGTTGTAGAGGACGGAAGCGAGGTTGACGGGGACGGCCGCGATGTCGACATCGCCGCTGATGAAGCGGGGAGCGAGCGCATCGGGCGAGGCTTCGATCGAGACCTGATAATGGGGCTGATCGTCGCCCATGAGCTTCACCATGCCCATGCCGGTGGGGCCTTTCAGCGCCGCGATGCGGATATCGGTGGTCTGCTCCGCGTCATCGGCGGGTTCGTCCTTTTTGCAGGCAGCGAGCGCGATGCAGGAAACGAGCATCAGCGCCGCAAGAACGATGGATATGATCTTTTTCATTGTTTTTCTCCTTGATTTTGCTTCCGGGGAAGGCGAAGATCCGCCATTTCCGGGGCAGGCTTTATTTTATGCCGAAATGCGGGAACTGTCAACAGAATAAAGAAATATAAAAACTCCGGAGGGAATTTTCGCGCCATGCCCCGAAAAGTTCAAAGCTTTGCCTTGATTTCGAATCGGATTTGTAAAAAAAACAGTTTGCGGTAAACTAAGAAATATGTTATTATTAAAAGGATAGATTCAAATTGGGGGAAAAGGCATCCGCGTCATTCCCCCTACCGGGAGGCTGAATTGAAAAAACGGCGCTTTAATTACGTTACGCTGATCGTTTATCTCGTGATATTCGGCGCGCTGATCCTGCTCATCGTATCCGGCAACAGGGGTGCGCAGAAGCCCGACGAGCTGAATACCGCGGATTTCTACAAAATCGTGAAGCAGGGCATGGCCGCCGAACCGGGCGGCGAGAATACCGCTGTCCAGGCTGTGCGGATCTCGGTGGAGACGCTGACCGGCATCTACGCGCCGGCTTCGGATGAGACCGTCACGAAGTTCAAAGAAGGCAAAAGTTACGATTTTATCGTAACGATCGATTCCGCCGAAGCGTTCCAGACGGAGATGTCGCACCTTATCGCCGCGCAGTATCCGGAAACCTTCCCGACGGTCGACAAGGTCACGATGCTCGACTACGGCTTCGACTGCCAGATCGAGCCGCCGCCGACAACGCCCTGGTACCTCATGTTCCTGCCGTATCTTCTCCTTTTCGCCGCGATGATCATCCCGATCGTCATCATGACGAGGGCGAGCGGCGCAAGGCAGGGCGCGAATTTCTCGAAGAGCCACGCACGCGTTGCGGATGATTCCGCCGGGAAAACGACCTTTGACGACGTCGCCGGCGCGGATGAGGAAAAGCAGGAGCTGAAGGAGATCGTCGATTTCCTCAAAAACCCGAAGGACTTCACCGAGATGGGCGCAAGGATCCCGAAGGGCGTTCTGCTCGTCGGCCCTCCGGGCACGGGTAAGACCCTTCTCGCGAAGGCGGTCGCGGGCGAAGCGAATGTTCCGTTCTTCTCGATCTCGAGCTCCGAATTCGTGGAGCTCTATGTCGGCGTCGGCGCGAGCCGCGTCCGCGATATGTTCCAGACGGCGAAGCGCAGCGCTCCGGCGATCATCTTCATCGACGAGATCGACGCTGTCGGCCGTCAGCGCGGCGCAGGCCTCGGCGGCGGACACGACGAAAGGGAGCAGACGCTCAACCAGCTCCTTGTTGAGATGGACGGTTTCACAAACAGCCAGGGCATCATCGTCATGGCGGCGACCAACAGGCCGGACGTTCTCGACCCGGCGCTGCTGCGTCCCGGCCGTTTCGACCGCAGGATCACCGTCAATTATCCGGACGTGAAGGGCCGCAGGGAGATCCTGAACGTTCACGCAAGGAAAAAGCATTTCGAAAAGAACGTCGATCTCGACAAGATCGCGAAGCTGACGCCCGGTACGACCGGTGCGGACCTTGAGAACATCCTAAACGAAGCCGCGATCCTCGCAGTCCGCGGGAAGCGGAAGCTTATCAGCAACGCGGATATCGACGAAGCCATCAAACGCGTGCTCTACGGCCCCGAAAAGAAGAGCCGCACCGTTACGAAGGAGGACCTCCGTGCAACGGCGTATCACGAGGTCGGCCATGCCGTCGTCGCGCACTGCACGCCGAAGGGCGAGCCTGTGCACGAGCTTTCGATCATTCCGCGCGGTCAGGCGGCGGGTTATACGAGGATGCTGCCGGACGACACATATACCCATGTTACGAAGGGCAAGCTCCTCGACGAGATCTGCGTCCTGCTCGGCGGACGGGCGGCGGAAACGCTTCTTCTTGAGGATATCTCCACCGGAGCGCAGAACGACCTCATGCGCGCGACGGATATTGCCCGCAGCATGGTCACGGAGTACGGCATGAGCGACGAGATCGGTCCCGTCTACCTCACCGGCCAGCACGAGGTTTTCCTCGGAAGGAGCTTCGCGCAGCAGCAGAATTTCTCCGACGATCTTGCGGCGCGCATCGACGCCGAGATCCGCAGGATCATGGAGCAGCAGTCCGAAAGGGCGATAACGATCCTTGCGGACCACCGCGAAGGCATCGAAAGAGTTACGAAGTACCTGCTCGCGCATGAGCAGATCACGGGCGAGGAATTCGTTCGCGAGTTCGAATTAAAGCCTGCGCTCGAGAGTCCTGCGGACGGCACCGAAGGTCCTGCGGACGGCACCGAAGGTCCTGCGGACGGCATTGAAGGTTCTGCGGACGGCACCGAGAGCCCTGCGTACGGCACCGAAGACCATGTAGAATAAGAACCAACAACGGCGAGCCGCAAACCGGCTCGCTTTTTCTTAGCCGGATGTTCGAAAACAGTCGTATCACAATCCAAAATACCGTCGGGCAAAGTTTTTCCGTTATGCGGGAAGGCGAACCTATCGGCACGGCCGTACTGTACGACAACCCGTTCCATGCGAGGCACCGCAATCTGAAGCTCAGCCTTTCGGAGTACGACTGTTCGGCCGCGGCGGAGCTGTTTGATCTGCTTGCGCAGGCAGCGGGGAAGCCCCTGCAGGTGATGCTTGGGAGCGAAGAAGCTGACCTTGCCGCGTTCCTGAAGGCGGGCGGATTTGCGTTGAAACGCCGCTGCTTTGAAGCGGAGGTCGGTCCGGAGGATCTGCTGGAAACGCCCCGCGAAGTACCCGCGCTCTCTGTCTGTACGGCCGGAGGAGCGGAATACAGGGAGTGCTGCCGCTTGCTGTTTTCGTGCTATCGGGTGACGCATGAAGCCGTCAGCCCGCTTACGGCGGACTTTGATACCTTCTGCGAACGGCTCCCGGAAACGGCGCTGTTTATACGCAGGGAGGACGGGAGACTGATGCATACGGCCTTTGTCGAGGGCAAAGAGATCGCCTATATCGCTTCCGAAACGCCGGATAAAGCGGCGCCGTTCGCGCTTGCGGCTGCCGAATACCTCTTTCGTGAACACCGGCGCATCCTTTTCGAGTGTGACGATTGCGATCCTGCGTCGATGCGGCTGCTCGACCTGTTCCGGCACGGGGAAGAGAGCTTCGATACTTACGTACGGTGAAAGCCGCCGAGACGGCGGGATATATCTTCATACAGATCGTATCAATAAGTAAAACGGCCTTGCAAATCGGGGCCGTTTCTGTTATAATGCCGCCCGTGAGTTCGTGACCATCCTCACCGAAGCGCGGAAAATCCATAAGA
>JAEEYN010000158.1 GCA_016288175.1 Bacillota bacterium
CTTAGAATTTGGTTGATCCGGCATTCAGACGTCTGCTCCTGAAAAAAAGCGTTTCCGAAGCTTACCGGAAACGCTTTTCTTTTGCCGGAACGGGGGTTTCGCTCTCCCCGTCCTCCCGGGAAGGTTCATTCCCCGCCGTTTCGGCCGGAGAGCGCCGCCTCGAGCGCGGCAAGCCTCGCTTCGTATTCATAGATCTTCGCCGCGAGCAGGGAGAAATTCTGGTTCAGACAATTCTCGTTTGCCTTGATATCCTCCTCATGCCGCTGCGCGTCCTCATCCCTTCCGAGAGGGACGGGCAGGATGACGTAATAGAGCGCTCGCATGTCCATCGCCTGCGTCCCCCCTATTCCGTGCGCCGGCGCAGACCGAGCTCGAGCTCGATCCCGCCCTCGAAGGCGAAGTCCCCTCCCCGCTCGTTTGAAAAACGCAGGCAAAGGCAGCGTCCCGCGCCGAACAAGGGCAGCTCGCGGACTTCGCATCCCGTTTTTTTCAGCCGGATGGCGTAACGCGTTCGTTTGCCGTCCAGCTCCGTTTCGACGTTCACGCCGTCGCCGCTGCCCCGGATGAAGAGCATTCGCGGCGCTTTGATCGCGGCCTTGTCCTCAAGATCCGTCCGCGGCGTCCGCCAATGGGCGTTGATAGGGTCGCCGTCATAGCTCCCGCCCTCGCCGAAAACAAAGAGCCGGCGCTTTTTGTTGACGAACATCAGTCTGTCTTCGATCGCCGCGGCGTCCGAGATCTCGAAGCCGGTGCGGAGCATGTACTTCCTTTCGGCAAGGTCGTAAACGATCATCGCGTCCGCTTCGCCCTGCCTCAGGGTGAAATACAGCTTATCCCTCGCGATCACGGCGCGGCAGGCAGAAACGTCCGCGCTTTCCATGACCGTTTTGATGAGGCGGATATCCGGATTCGGCCTCGCCGTCACGCCGTTGTAGTAGTAAAGTCCCTCCGCCGTAACGAAATACAGCATGTCGCCGTAGTTGACGACCGCCGTATGCCGCGTCGAAGGAACGCTCGCGTCGATGTGCTCGATCGTGAAATTCGAGGGGCGGTCGCCGATAAGGCGGTAGAGACTGCGTTTTTTGAAGATCAGAAGCTGGTTCGAAAGCGCGCGGATCGCAACGATCGGGTCGCCGCCGGCGGGGCCGACCTCCGCGTGGCCGCCTTCAACGGAGGGCGAGGCTTCGACATAGCCCCAATCCTCAACGGTGCGGCCGCTGCCCGGAAGCACGGAATAATAGATCCTGTCCGGGTTTTCGGCGTCCCCCGCGGCGAAAAGGCGGCCGCGGTAAACGGTGAGGAAGGCGACCGGGATATCCGAACAGCCCTCCTCCGTTCCGAAAAGGCTCACCGTCTCGCCGTCGAATTTGATCATCTGATGCTCGCCGTCCGCGATCACGAGATAATCCGTCATGCCGATTCGGACCGTTGCGGAATCGTACCGCACGCCCTCCGAAACGGAAGCATAGCTGTATTTGAGCTCCCAGCTCCCTTCGATCAGCGCGTAAAGGCTTCCCCCCGCGATCACGACGGGGATATCCCCCTCCGCCGTTCTCAGGCAGGTCAGAAAGTCGATCTTCGCCGTGCCGGGGATCTGCGCGGGGCTGAATTTGCGAAAGCCCTTCGCGACCCGCAGCCTTCCGCCCTCGGTATCCATGTTCGCGGCGTCCGGCGAAAAAGCCGGGGAAAGGCGGTTCTCGTCCCCCGACTGGTTGAGCCCGATAAAATACGGGATCCCATAGGTTTTGATGCTCATTCCGTCCTCCCGTCAATAACGGTTCTTGATAGCGTAGGAATCCGAATCCTTCAGATAGCCGCGCAGCTTCTGCTTCGCCGCGTTATACATCGAAAGATAGATGTTCCCGCCGCTCTGGGTCGAAACGTCCCCGCCCATGCGCTCCCTGCCGACGACATAGGTCACGATCAGCGGATGCAGGCTCTCGGAGAGCTCGCTGACGTCCGTCGCGCTTTCGAGCGTCTTCGGCGAATAGCGGTAGGTCACCGCCGCCGAAGAATCATAGGGCAGCAGCATGAGGTTCGGCTTATCCGCCATGCGGAACGGCACCTCCCTGCCGTACTGCAGGACCTTTTCAACGCGCACGCACGGACGCGGCAGGGTGTTCAGGTCAAGCACGCCGTTCGCCGGCATCACCATGTCGGTGCGCATCAGCCCGACCGTCCAGGCGAGGTCGTTCTGCGCGTCGTTCGCATAGCGCGTCAGCCTCTCCCTGTAGATCTTCACCGTCTGCGTGTCGTGATCCCTGTCCAGCTGGGCAAGGGCGGATATGATGATATCGTTCAAAGTCATAGTGTTTCCTCTCCTTAATCAAAAATCAAAGCCTGACGCCGTCGCCCGAAGCGAAGCGGGCGAGCAGGGCGTCCGAACGCCGCTTTTCCGCTTCACTGCGGCGGATAAGCTCCGCCACGGCGCGGGGGACCTCCACCGGCACGCCCCGGCGGATGCGGTAATTGACCGAATTCAAGCAGCCCTCCCACGGGCTGTCGTCGATGCTTCCCCCGATCGTAACGGTCTCCGTTTCCCTCTTTTCTGCGTTTGCCGCGGTTTCAGTTACTGCCGCTTCCGTTCGTTTTTCCATCCTTTTCCCTTTCCCGGATCCTTAAAGTTTTTCCGATTGAAAAATCATGTGATTTGTTGTAAGATATTGCCGAACTTATAAAAAGGAGTGCTTTTTCATGAAGCGCAGCTATTTCACGGGCGTTGCCTGCGTGGTCCTCGCCTCCGCCTGCTACGGCGTCACTCCGATCCTCTCCAATACCGCCCTGAACGGCGGTCTTCCGGAGGAGTTCGTCCGCGGGCTCTTCGGTTCGGGCGAGATCGTGAGGATCGCCGCGGCGAATCCCGCCCGCGCCGTCACAAACGAAACGCTCGTCGCCCTCAGCATGGGCATCGCCTGCGTGCTCTCCCTTTTGAGCGCCCTCATCGGCCGCAGGAAGCTCGGCGTTACCTTCCGTCAGTTCATGAGCCTCTCCGTGCTCGGCGGCGGAGCACTCGCCGGAACGCTGCTTCTGATCACCTATGCGTATCTTCGCATCCCGCCGGGAATGACGATCGTTATCAACTTCACTTATCCCGTCTTCGTCATGGTCGCGGGCGTGATGTTCTTCCGCGAAAAGGCCCGCCCCGCCGCTCTCGTTGCCGTCCTGCTCGCGATCGTCGGCATCGGGCTGCTTTCCCTTGCCGGGACTTCCGGAACGGTCGATGCGCTCGGCATACTGATCGCGCTCGCTTCCGGCATCACTTATGCGATCTATTTCCTCGCGGGGCGCAATTCGAGCTATGCTTCGCTCGACACCGCCGTTTCGAATGTCTACATCACCGGCGCAGCATCGGTTCTGGCCCTTGTCGTTGCGCTGCTGACATCCCGCTTCAGCCTCCCGACCGACCTGTTCATTTGGGGCGTGCTCTTCCTCGAAGCGCTGCTCGGTTATGTCATCGGTCTGCGGCTGCTGCTCGCGGGCATCCGCATCCTCGGCTCGACCGCCGCTTCCGCGATCAATACTCTCGAGCCCGCCTTCGCTTCGATCACGAGCATGCTGATCTTCGGCGAGGCGATGGGCCTTTTCAAGGGCCTCGGCATTCTCCTCGTTCTTGTCGGTGCGCTGATAAGCATCATCCTTCTGCGCAGTGCCGGCGTCAAGGCCGCGCCGAAAAGTTCCGGCCGCGCAAGTAAAAAAACCAGATAGGGCATTCGTCCTTCCTAAAAGCCCGGCCGGCGGCGGTCAGGCTTTTTTTCTTTTCTCCGAGAACCTCGCCGCGGCGTGCGTTTCAACGAATTCATGGACACCGCGCATCGTGTTCTCGCCGCATTTGCCGTCCGCCCTGCCGCAGAAATAGCCGAGGGTGTTCAGCGCCTGCTGAAGAAGGCGTATCGCCTCGCCCTGAAGCATCGGCTCGCGGACGGAGAGTATGACCTGCTCCTCATAACAGCCCTCGTCATAGATGAGCCGCTTTGTAACGAGCCCCCTGTGCGTCCATGGCCGCTCCGAAAGCTTCGTGACGCATACGCCGCTGGCAAGGCCGCGCGCCTCCACAACAAGCGGTTCGCCGCCGAGGAAGCCGCAGATGAAGCCGGTATGCACCGCCCTGCCGTCCTCGTCCTTGAAGAACACGGCCTCTCCGACGGCGAAGGGGCGGCTCATTTTGTCGATCTCGCCCTTTTCGGTGCACCATGCGCTGTAGCAGTAATTCGGCGTCGCCTCCATGCCCGTGTAGGCCGTCAGCAGGCCCTGGCTGGAGCTCGCGACGGCGCCGCAGCGCACGAAATTCTCTGTCAGATGGTCGAAGCGCTCCCTTGTCCAGCCGATAAGGCGGTAGAAATCCGTGAATTTCGAATCGAGCATCTCCTCCGTGACCCTGTCCCCCGCCGTTCCGGGGAGGTATTCCCAGGGGCTTGTGCCGCATTCCTCAAGATCGAGCGGCAGCTTCGCCCCGAGCGGTATTGTTTCCGGCTTCGCGTGACTGAGGGCGAAGCGGATGAAATCGATCGCGTTTTTCATTATCGTTCATTTCCTTTCTCATTTTGCGGGCAATAGCTGCCGCAGCCGGCTTTGTTCGATTCGTTGCCGCAGCATCACTTTTCCTTAGTTTATCGTCGTGGCATGAATGGAGGTGGGCAGCTTCGCTGCAAACGCTCCCTTAATTACCTGACGCCCGCGGTTCCGCGGCTATCGCGCCGCGGCGCGCTGACCCGCGCGGCTCGCTTTGCTCGCTTTTCGTTCTCTTAACAGTGTTTACGTCAATACCCGGAGGAGGGGAGAATTTCTCTTCGGCTCCCCCTGCCTCCGTCCCCTTATTTCGCGCATTCCGCTTCGCGTCAGCCGGCGGGGTCGCGGCTTTATCCTTCGTCAGTCGTGGGTATGCACTCCGCCGATGCCGTCCGGACGGCTGCCCCTGCCGTCGTGGTGGCCGGAGCCCGAATAACTCGGGTCATAGAGCGCGCGGAGCTGCTCATAGGCCTCCTCGGTCAGACAGCGCCGCATATCCTCGCGGATTTCCGCCCAATAGCCGAGATTGCTGTGGAAGGCGTCGTAGCGTTCTCTCTCGGAAATGCATTCGAAATAGACCATGTACGCGCTGTAATTCGCCGCGTATTCCTCGTCGGTATAAGGATTCTCGCCCGTCTGTGCGCTTCCGCCGCCCGCCTGAGCGCCGACGGAATGGGAGGACCCGCCGGAGGAGGAATGCTGCTGCTGATAATGCTGCTGGGCGTAAAGCTTCTGCATATCGTAGCTGTGCTGCAGCTGCATTGCGGCGAACTGCGCCTGGATGCTCTGAAGCTCCTTCGAGGCGTTGAAAAGATACTCCGCAAGCGTCGAGGTATAGCCCGATTCGAGCTGCGCGATATCCCGCGCGATGCTGTCCTGCTCGCGGTTCTTCATGCTCGAAAGGTAGCTCGAGCCGCCCATCCCGCGCGAATAGGCGTCGGCGTCCAGCTCCGCCATCGCGGTGTCGCCGTAGCGCCTGCGGTTTTCGATCGCCGCGTCCACGGAGGGGCGCAGGAACGCGGAAAGCTGGCTGTAGAGCTCGTCGAGCGTCGGCAGGGACATCGAAATGCCGTAGCTGTGCAGCGCGGAGATAAGGCGGTTGTAGTAATCGTCGAAGCTCCCCGCCTCATAGCCCGCGCTTCCCGCAGAGCCGGAAGCTGATGCGGGACCCGAGCCGGAAGAATATCCGCCGCGCGGGGCGTACTGCGCATCCCCGCTTTCGCGAACGGGGACCGAGCCGTTCCTGCCGCCGCGCGAGCCGCTACCGCCGCTTTCACCGGAGCCGTTCCCGCCGTTTTCATAGAACATGCCGATCCTGCGGCGGCGCCTGTTGTCGGTCCGGGGAACGGTTAGAAATGTTTTTGCCATAATCAAGCGTCCTTTCCCTTTGTTTTCGTTCCCCCGCCGCGGCCTCCTTTCCGGAAAAACCGCGGCGGGAGCTTTGCCGTCAGAGAGTTATTCCCTTCGCCCTTCAGGAAACGGTGTGCTCGATCCTGACGAGCCAGAGGTCGTTGAGGATCGCTGCGGTGTAAGCGGTGACCTTC
>JAEEYN010000159.1 GCA_016288175.1 Bacillota bacterium
ATTTCTACAGCTGGTACAACACCGGCGAATTCAGCCGGAATTACTGTTTTTTCGCGAAATCGTATCTGAATTGCTTTGATTATGTGATGATCTACGCATACACCGAGATCTGATTCCGGTTTTTTGGATGCAGCGGCTTCGGCCGCTGTTTCTTGTTTTTGGGTCATGTTTATGGTAAAATACAATATGTAGATTTGTGTTTCAACACAGCAAAACGGAGGCATGCATGAAAAAATCGATACGGATCCTCGCAGCGGCGCTGCTTGCCGCGGCAATGCTGTTTTCCTCCGCCGTATCCGCCCTGCGCTTCCCGCCCGCAAACGCGCGGACGGAGCTTCGGGAGGATGAACCGGCGCGTTATGACCCGGCGGAGACTGTGAATATCATCGTCAAACTGACCGATGCGCCTGTCTTGGCGAAATATTCTCCCGATGACGCGTGCGCAAAGGAAGCCGCGGCGGAGCTTCGGGCAAAACAGGACGCACTGATCGCCCTGATCAACGAAACCTTCGCGGGATCGGCCCCGATCGAGCCGCTGTATCGGTACAGCCTGCTGTTCAACGGCTTCGCGATCCGCGCCGAGCGCCGTCTTGCCGAAGCGATCAAAAAGCTCCCCGGCGTTGCGGACTGCCGCGTCAGCCCCGTTTTCACCCTTCCCGAAGATGCCGCGGGCAAAAACTTCAGACTCGGGGCTTCCGTCGGGCTGATCAACGCGGATGAAATTTGGGATCTCGGCTATACCGGCCGCGGGATGACGATCGCTGTCATCGACACCGGCATCCTCGTTTCGCACCCGGATTTCGCTCAGGTCCCGCCGGAGCCGCATTTCGACCCCGCCGCTCTCGACGCCGTGCTTGCGGAAAACGAGCTCTGTGCCGAGCAGCGCTACAGTGGCACCCTCACCGGAAACGAGCTTTATTACAGCGGTAAAATTCCTTATACCTTCAACTATTTTGCGGGAAATACCGATGTTTCCCATTCCTGGGCTCAGAACGACCACGGAACGCACGTGAGCTCCATTGCCGCCGGTCACAGCGCGAATTCGAAGGGCGTAGCTTATGATTCGCAGATCCTTTCAATGCAGATCTTCAACGGTCTCAACGCCGACTGGATCGATGTTGTCGCCGCGCTTGAGGACTGCGCCTATCTCGGCGTCGACGCCGTCAACATGAGCCTCGGCGCGGACTGCGGCTTCACGAACGACGAGGATCTTGCCGTCGTTTTCGCTCTGCTTTCCGAAAACGGCATCAATGTCGCGGCGGCGTCCGGCAACGCGGGCAGCGCCGGCGGCGGCAACATCTTCAACGGCACGACGCCGACCTTCAACTACGACAACGGCGTGACCTCCACCCCGGGCTGCATGGCAGGCGCGCTCTCCGTTGCGGCGAGCTATAAGAATTCGGATCTCATGCCCGCGAGCTATTCGAGCTGGGGTCCGACCTCGGATCTTCGTATCAAACCGGAGATCATGGCGCCGGGCGACAACATCATCGCAGCGGTCGACCCCGAATACTCCGGCGAGTATTACGACATAAAGAGCGGAACGAGCATGGCGGCTCCGCATATCGCCGGCGGCATGGCGCTCGTCAAGCAGTATGTCAATGAAAATTTCCCCGAGCTATCCCCCGCCGAAAAGATGAACATTGTCAACACCCTGCTCATGTGCTCCGCCGTTCCCGGCGCGAACAACGGGATCCCATACAGCCCCCGTCAGCAGGGCGCGGGTCAGGCGGACCTCGCCGCCGCGGTCTCCACAAGGGCGTATATCGCGGTCCCCGGCCAAACGCTGCCGAAGATCGAACTCGGCGACGACGATGAGCGCAGCGGGATCTTCTCCTTCAGCTTCGACGTCGTCAATTTCGGCGGCACTCCGCTCACTTATACCGTTGATACACGCGTGCTGACCGAGGAGATCAATATGTGGCTGATCGGCATGAGCCTTGTGAATATCATGAACCACACCGAGCAGGATATCACCGCGAGCTGCACCGTGACGGCGCCGTCCTCCGTCACCGTTCCTGCGAACGGCAGAACGACCGTGAACGTGACAGTCAACATCGCCGGATACATCCCGACGCTTGAGGAGACCTGCCCCCTCGGCATGTACATCGAGGGCTATGTCCGCCTTTACGGCGAAACGAACCTTTCCGTTCCGTTCCTCGGTTTTTACGGCGATTGGGAATACGGCGCTGTTTTCGACAGGAAGAACTATTACGACCAGTACCTCGGAACGCCGCAGACCTATCCGAACGAATGGGGCACGAACCGCGCAGTCGCCTACATGGGTGATGCGACGGTGCTCTTCGGCATGAATCCCTTTGCCGGAACAACGAATTTCCTGCTCGACCGCTCTTCCCTGAGCCCGAACGGCGACGGCATGATGGACGCGATCGGCTTCGTTCATACCTACATGCTCCGCAATGCCGAACTTTTCCGCTATGAAGTCGTCGACGCCGAAACCGGCGAACAGTACTTCGTTCAGGATCTGCATTATATCCCGAAAGCCGTGCAGAATACCTTCGTTTCGTTCTATCAGCCCGTCGGCGCGGAGAGCTGGACAGCGATAGAGCAATGGGGCGGCGCGGAGCTGCCGAACGGCACGCACTGCATCCTTCGCATGACAGGATATCTTCAGGGCTGGGACAGCTTCGATCCCAATGAAAACGAGAACGCCGTCTGGGAAGTCCCGATCACGATCGATAAGGAAGCGCCGCAGGTCGTGTCCGCCCATATCAGCGGGTCGGATCTCGCCCTCACCGTTTCGGATAACCACTACACGGCGTACGTCGGAGTTTATTCGAACGCCGCCTGCACGCAGCTGATCGCTGAACGCGCGATCGAGGAGCCGGGCCGCGGCATGACGACGGAACTGACGATCGCGATCGGAAACCACGACCGCGTCTTCGTCAAGGTCGGCGACTACGCCGGCAATACCGTTGTTGCCGAAGTGAACGACGGGGAACCGTCCTTCCTGCCCGGAGACTGCGACCTTAACGGAACGGTCAACATCGCCGACGCGGTGCTCGCCCTCCGCCATTCGATGGGGCTCATCACCCTCACCGGCGAGGCGTTCCTCGCGGGCGATGTTGACGGAAACGGCAGCATCGCGATCACCGACGCCGTGATGATCATGCGTTACGCAATGGGTTTGATCGACGAATTCTGATTGATGTAAGCAAAAAGCCCGTCTCTCCGGAACGGAAAGACGGGCTTTTTATTTTCTGTTAACGGCGATCAATCGACGATGGTCTCGCTGGACTTAAGCTGCAGCAGGAGTTTTTCGAAGAATTCGATATAAAACCCGAGCCTCTCCCGCCAGATGCGCTCCGCGGTCTTCGTGCCCATCGGCATTTCGAGGAGCTCGCGGAGGCGGGCATGCCGTTTTTCCGCGTAGTAGAGCTTTTCTCCGAATGATTTTTCGAGGAAGGAATCCTTCGCAAGGTTTTCGTGGATACGGTAAACGTCGAAGCGGTCAATATTGTCCGCGTCGCCTATGGTGAGCGCGAAAGCCGTACGCTCGCCGGGGAAACCCGCCTCGTCATCGACATGGATCGCGATGCCGTAGCAGATATCGTTGATCCTATCCTCCGGGAAACCGAGTTCCCGCAGGAACGGG
>JAEEYN010000160.1 GCA_016288175.1 Bacillota bacterium
CCGGCGGAAGCGAGCACTTCGTGGCCCTCCGGGTCGATCTCGGTAACGGCTCTGTATTCGCCCTGCGAAAGATAGAGGACCACGCTTTCGCGCTTCGGAGGGGTGCTGCCGCCGCAGCTCGGGGCGGAAAGAAGCAGCGCGGCGCCGAAAATCAGGGCGGACCCTGCGCCGAGAAGCCGCTTCGCCATGCGGAGCGAAGTGCGGAAGGCGTTTCCTTTTTTCATGATGCTGTTACCTCCGAAAACCCGATGACGGCCGAGCGCGCGAAGCGGAACGGCGAAAACTTTTCACGGTTCGATTATATCAGAAATATATAAGTCCTGTCAACGACGGGAGCCACCGCCAGGTATTTGCGGCAGTGCGTCGGGCAGAGCGAAGAGAAACCGCAGACCCGGAAGGGCTGCTTCGATAATTTGTTATTAAAAGGAAAACTTTATTTCGATGAGGATATAAAAACGGAAAACGGGCTGAAAACCGCCCTGTTTTGTGTTGAACCGAATGGCGAGAATCGTGAACTTTATATGTACCTTGATCATGATGAAAACTTTGCGGGACAGAGGTATGACATACACAGAGGAGCGGTTTATTGCTGGAGTTATGAAACAACAGTTTGTCAGTCGGAACCTGTAATTACATCGAAAATTATATGTTGGGACATTGAAAAAAAACGGGGCCTGAATGCATCCTCGAACGAACGAAGGACACGACGATAGTTCCTTCGATTTTTTATTACGGTAATTATGTTTATGTTTTGAACTCCTGGCTTGTTCGCGCAGAAGAAAAGAGCGTCTATGAGATAGTAAGATGGAATACTGAAAGCAAAGTATTGGAAAACATAATGTATTTGGAAACGGACGGCAATCATGGAGATGCAGAAAGCATCTGGGTTGAAAATGAACAGAATGTTTATTTTTCGGTTACATCCGATGAAGATTTATTTACAAATGTTTATTTGATAAACGAAAATGAAGTTTCGAAAGTAATCGAGTTTGGCGCATGGGTAGGCATCAGGCTGCAGCAGGGAGCGGCTGTTTGGTTCAATATGAACGAAGACAGGTCGGCACTTGCAGTAAAGATCTGTGATTATAGTGGAAACGAGATATATGAAGGAACGCTTTCATCCGAATACTATGAAGGAATCGAGGGACCTGACGGCGAAGGATTCGGGTTTTCCGGATTTTCCGCACTGATGGGAGACTCGCATAATCTGATCCTTATTGAGCATATCAGATCAGAGAAGAGCAGTAAAGAAATGGCTTTCCTTGTTAGATATACCATAACCCCTAACGGAGCGGAATATCATCTGCTTGGGAAAACCTTCTGGAGATAACATTCACCGCTAAGCCGCGCATCGGGACGATACGCGGCTTTTTGTATGCTTCGGGAGTCAGCTATAATGGTAAACCCTGAAATTTCTTCGCCGGAGGCTGTGAAAACCGAAATAAATATGCTATAATAAGCGGGAATAAACTTAAAGCTTTGGGAGGGTCAAACCTTTGAAAACCTACGAACGCTTTCTTAATTATGTAAAGATCCACACCGCAAGCTCCGAGGACAGCACGACGGTCCCCACAACGGCTCGCCAGTTCGATCTTGCGAAGCTGCTTGTCGAAGAGCTTCATTCGATCGGCGTTTCGAACGCCCGCGTCGACGATAAATGCTATGTCTATGCCTCCATTCCCGCGACTCCGGGCTGCGAGGATGCGCCTGCGATCGGCTTTATCGCGCACATGGACACCGTTCCGGATTTTTCCGGCGAGAATGTTCAGCCGAGGATAATCGAAAACTATGACGGCGGCGAAGTCGTTCTCGGAACGAGCGGACGCACTCTTTCGCCGGAAAAGCTGCCGCATCTGCCGCTTCTCAAGGGCAGAACGCTGATCGTGACCGACGGAACGACCGTTCTAGGGGGCGACGACAAAGCCGGCGTTGCGGAGATCATGACCGCTGCGGAGACCGTGATCCGCGAGAACCTCCCCCACGGGAAGATCTGCATCGGCTTCACGCCCGATGAAGAGGTCGGCTCCGGCGCCGATAATTTCGACGTCGCGGCTTTCGGCGCGGATTTCGCATACACCGTCGACGGCGGCGTCGAGGGCGAGATCGAATACGAAAACTTCAACGCGGCGGGCGCGAAGATCAAAATCAACGGCTTCAACATCCATCCGGGCGACAGCAAGAACAAGATGATCAACGCTCTGCTCGTCGCGATGGAGCTCAACTCGATGCTGCCCGATGAAACGCCGCGCAACACCGAAAAATACGAGGGCTTCTTCCACCTCACCGACCTCGGCGGCAGCGTCGAGCACTGCGAGATGAGCTATATCCTCCGCGATCATTCAACGGAGATCATGACGGCGAGGAAGGCGACCCTGACCCACGCCGTGAAGCTCCTCAACGAAAAATACGGCGAGGGCACCGTCGAGCTCAGCCTCCGCGATCAGTACCTCAACATGGTCGAAAAGATCCGCCCCTGCATGCACCTCATCGACAACGCGGTGGAAGCGGCGAAGGAACTCGGCGTTGAGCCCCGCGTGCAGCCGATCCGCGGCGGCACCGACGGCGCAAGGCTGAGCTTCATGGGCCTGCCCTGCCCGAACCTCGGCACCGGCGATTTCGCCTGCCACGGTCCCTATGAGCATGTCACGGTCGAGGGCATGGAGAAATGCACCGAGCTCGTGCTCAAACTTATCGAAAAATATTCCGCGATGAAGCGCTGAAGCGCGGATCGCTCAAAAAGGCGCAAGCCGAAAGAAGGATTTTGAAATCATGAAGAAACTCAAGAAAACAGAGATCATACTGCTTGCCGCTCTGATGCTCGCGACGGCGCTCATTTCCGCCGCCTGCGGCAAGGACGAGGAGGAAGAGCAGGATCCGATGAACCCCGTCGTGCTGAAGATCGGGGAATTCGAGCTCAAAAAGTTCTATTTCGATTCGCTTTACGCGACCCACGAGAAATATTATTATCTCTCCGCCGGCGCGATCACGCAGGAGGAATACTTCAACACCGTCGTCGACGCCGTTGAGGATTATGCCGTAACGCTGAAGGAAGCGCGGGACAGGAACTTCACCGTCACAGCCGAGGAGGAAGAAACAATCAAAAACGATACCGAGGCGCAGTGGCAGTACATCCGCGAGGAATTTTTGCGCAGAGTCGATTCCTCCATCACCGAGGAAGACCAGATCGAAGCCGAATTCGCCCGCCTTTTCGAGGTCGACACCGGTTATACCCCCGAGGCTTACAGGGAATATCTCGCTGAGAGCATGCACGACCGCATCCTCATCAAAAAGCTTTACGATTCCGTAACGGAGGAAGTCGAGCCGACCGATGAGGAGGTCCGCTCCTATCTCGATCTGAAGGTCAACAGCCTTTCCCAGGAGACCTTCGCTGCCTTTGCCGACAAGTATGCCGCATATCGCGACGGCAGCGGCGAACCGTTCATTTTCATCCCCGCCGACTGCTTCGCTGTGGATCAGCTCCTTCTTGAAGGCGACGGCGCGGCCGCGCTGGCAGAGCAGATCGACGCCCGTTTCGAAGGCGGGATCAGCTTCGATCAGTTCATCATGCTCGTCTCGGGCGATTCGAACGCCGATGAAAACATGAGGAACGAAAAATTCCGTTCCCTCGGCTATCTGATGCACGCGAGCACGGTCCCCTCCTATCCGCAGGAGCTCGCGTACGGCGCGTATGCCGCGAGCGGCAGCAAGATCTATCCCGGCATGTCGCCGGAATATTCGCCGGAATACACCGTTCTGAAGACTTCGGACGGCAAGACCGTCGTCAAGGTAGCGGCCGCGGGCAGCATCCGCTATGTCACTGTTGTGAAGACATACATCAAGGGCAACGTCAGCTATCATCAGGGCGACGAAATCTGGAACATGGGTTACGAAGGCGCGAAGGCGCAGGTCGGAAAGACGTATTTCGACGGCAAGGTCGCCGAATGGCGGAAAGCGGCGAAGATCGAATGGTTCTTCGACCGCTTCAAGAGCAACTACGTTCCCGCGGAATCGAAAAACTGAAAAGCAAGGCCGCTCCGGAAACGGAGCGGCTGATTTTTTCGGACAATTATCCTTGCATTTTATACTGAATTGTTATATACTTGAATTTGGAAATTTCCGTTCCCCGGCGTTTCCGCGGCGGGGGAGGATAACCGATCATCATGTCCGTTCGGCATGAAACGGCAATAAATAAAAGGAGAGTTACTATGCCCAAATTTATTTCTGTTGAAGAAGCCGTGAAGCTGATCCCCGACGGCGCGACCGTTATGTTCGGCGGTTTTATGGGCTGCGGCAATGCGCATAAGTTCATCGATGCGCTTTCTAAGAGCGGCGTTAAGGATCTCACCATGATCTCCAACGACGGCGCCTGCCCGATCAAGAACCGCGACGGCGAGATCGTGGATTATTACGGCGTTGCCAAGCTGATCCACAACAGGCAGATCAAGAAGCTGATCGCGACCCATGTCGGCCTCAACCCGGAGGTCGCCTCCCAGTCCATGGTCGACGGCACCCTTGAAGTTACGCTCATTCCCCAGGGCTCCCTTGCGGAAATGATCCGCGCGGGCGGCGCAGGCCTCGGCGGCGTTCTGACCCCCACCGGCGTCGGCACCATCATCGAGGACAGCCCCTACTGCCTTGAAAAGAAGAACATCAACGGCAGGGATTATCTGCTCATGGCTCCCGTCCATGCCGATTTTGCCGTCATCTGCGGCGCGAAGATCGACAAGGCCGGCAACGTATGGTACAAGGGCAACACCTCGAACTTCAACCTCGTTATGGCGACCGCGGCGGATACCGTCATCGCGGAGGCCGAGGAAGTCGTTGAGATCGGCGAGATCCCGCCCGAGGACGTTCGCACCTACGGCGTATTCGTTGACTATGTTGTTGAAGGAGGAAAACTGTAATGGATAAGGCTCAGATCAAAGATTTTATCGCAGCACGCGTTGCGAAGGAGCTCAAGGACGGCGACGTCGTTAACCTCGGCATCGGCCTTCCCACCCTCGTTCCGAAATTCCTGCCCGATGACGTGCATGTTATCCTCCAGAGCGAGAACGGCACGATCGGCGTCGGCCCCGTAACGCCGGAAAACAAGGATCCCTACCACGTTGTCGACGCGGGCGGTTTTCCCTCCGCTGCAGCGCCCGGCGCGTGCTTCATCGACAGCGCTTCTTCCTTCGCCCTGATTCGCGGCGGCCATGTCGACGCAACGATCCTCGGCGGTCTCGAAGTTGATGAAGAGGGCTCCCTCTCCAACTGGATCATCCCCGGCAAGAAAATGCCCGGCATGGGCGGCGCGATGGACCTGCTCGTCGGCGCGAAGAACGTCATCGTCGCGATGGAGCACACCGCGAAGGGCAACCCGAAGATCCTCAAAAAGTGCAAGCTGCCCTATACCGCAGTTAAGTGCGTAACGAAGATCATCACCGAAATGTGCGTGATCGAAGTCAAGCCCGAAGGTCTTGTGATGACCGAGTACAACCCGGAATTCACCGTTGACGACATCAAGGCTGCCACTGCGGCGGATCTTATCATCTCGCCCGACCTCAAGCCGATGGTCTGATTTGAATCGAATGCACAAAAGCACCGAGCGATCGGTGCTTTTTTCGTTTGCTTTTTCGTTTGGTTTTTTCCACTTGCAAGCGCGGCGCGGCTGCGGTATAATAAAAAAGATGGCGGGGATCGTATGCCCCTCCGCCTTCAATAATTCATTTGGAGTCATTATGGGTTTCTTTGAAACAATCGGAGAAGCGGCGCGGACCTTCATCGAAGGCAATTGGATGAACGCGATCATGTGGGTTATCGGCGGCATTCTCATCTACCTTGCGATCAAAAAGGAAATGGAGCCGACACTGCTTCTGCCCATCGGCTTCGGCGCGATTCTCGTCAACCTTCCGGGTTCCACGATCGCGAACGACGGGCAGATCATCAAGCTGCTTTATGATATCGGCATCGCGAACGAGTTCTTCCCGCTCGTGCTGTTCATCGGCATCGGCGCGATGATCGATTTCGGCCCGGTGCTGACGAATCCGAAGCTGATGCTATTCGGCGCTGCGGCGCAGTTCGGCATCTTCTTCACGCTCTCCATGGCAACGCTCCTCGGCTTCACCGGCCTTGAAGCGGCGAGCATCTCGATCATCGGCGCAGCGGACGGCCCGACGAGCATCGTTGTCGCGAGGGAGCTGCTCGGATCTGAGAGCAAGCTGTTCGGACCGATCGTCGTTGCGGCGTACTCATACATGGCGCTCGTGCCGATCATCCAGCGCCCGGTCGTGAAGCTGATCACGACGAGGAAGGAACGGCTCATCCGCATGGAGTATAAGCAGAAGGACGTTTCCAAGACCACCCGCATCCTGTTCCCGATCATCATCACCGCGATCGTCGGCTTCGTCGCTCCGGACGGCCTGCCGCTCATCGGCTGCCTGATGTTCGGCAACCTGATCCGCGAATGCGGCGTTCTCAATTCGATCTCCGAGACCGCACAGAAGGTGCTTGCGAATCTTATTACGATCTTCCTTGGCATTTCGATCGCCGCTACGATGAAAGCGGAAGCTTTCCTGCATCCGAAAACTCTCCTTGTTCTCGGCCTCGGCCTTGTGGCATTCATTTTCGATACCGTCGGCGGCGTTTTCTTCGCGAAGTTCATCAACCTTTTCGCAAAGAAGAAGGTCAACCCGATGATCGGCGCATGCGGCATCTCCGCGTTCCCGATGAGTGCCCGCGTCATCCACAAGATGGGCCAGGAGGAGGATAACCAGAACTTCCTGCTCATGCACGCGATCGGCGCGAACGTTTCCGGCCAGATCGCTTCGGTCGTTGCGGGCGGCCTGATCCTTTCGATCTTTATGCAGTTCCCGCGGTGAGGGTAAAGGAGAAAAGCTATGTTTGAAATCGTGAATGTTTTGAAAACCGGCATTTTTGAGCCGAATAAAGAGAACTTCGCCTTCATCGATTCGCTGAAGATCATGCTGCGCGGCATGCTGACGATCTTCTTCGTGACGGCAATACTGATCGCTTTCGTGCTGATACTGAACCGGTACAGCAAAAAGAAAAAGGAAAAAGAAGAAAGAATACAGGAGAAGGAGATGGAAAATGAAAGTTATTGATGTTTACGAACAGTATTTCAAAGCGGACTGCTTTTTCAATACCGTTCAGCGCAACGGCGCGGTCGTGAAGCTCACCGCAACGAGCGACGCCGGGCAGATCAAGTACGATGTGAGCGTTTCCTTCTTCCCCCATGAGGATGAGGAAGATTTCCGCATCAGCTACGACGCCTATGAATCAGTCATACTCTACGAGGCGAAGGGCCGCCGCTCCAAGAAGCGCGAAAAGGAATATCTTCCGAAGGTCCGCGAGTATGCCGACGAATGCGCCGAAAAGCTCGGCGGAACGATAGACTGGGACAGCCCGCTGATCGAAGCGAGAATGGGATAAAACGAATAAATCAAAAGGGATATGCAAAACGCATATCCCTTGTTTTTTATCGGTTCGGTCATCTCCTCGGGATCAGCGCGTCCCGCAGATGGTCGTCGAACATCGCGATCATGAACGAATACAGCAGCTCGTAGATGATGAACGCCGCCTCGAGCACGGGGATCGCAATATAGAGCGGATACTCCGGAATGAGGGAGAAAACGTTCTGCTGAAGGATCAGAGTTGCGAGCAGCAGCGCGAGGGCGGCAAGCCCGTTCATTATGATCAGCTTCACGACAAAGGCGATGACGCGGTCGGGTATCAGCATATCCACGCCGAGCTTGATGAAGCCGTAGAGCCCGAAGAAGATCAGATACGCGCCGGCGTACATTTTATTGGAGACGAGAAGGAAGGTCAGGCCGGCCGTCGCAAGATAGCACAGCAGCGCCGTGGGGAAGCCGCCGCGCTCATTCAGCGGGATCCAGATCACGACGGAAGCGAGGAAGAGGAAGGCGAGCCTGCCCGCTGGAAGAACGGACGCCGCGAACATGAACAGCACGCCGAGAGCCGTTGCCATTGCGGCGGAGGTCAGCCTTGCCGCGGGCGTAAGTCTTTTGTTGCTTGCTTTTTTCATCGTTCTTAATACTCTGTGCCTTTAACGGCAGTTGCAGATCGCGTTGCCCATACATTCACAGCAGGATTCGCAGCACCAGATCGTTGCGCAGGTCGAGCACATTTGGCCCAAGCCGCTTCCGCTGCCCCTTGTGGTTTCGCCACCGTAGGTGTGGTAATTCCTTGTGCCGCGCGAGGAAGTCGCGGTGAACGCGCTGCGGTATTCGGGGTTCGAAGGATCCATCTGCGTTGCCATGTCGAGATGGCTCCTCGCGTTCGAATACTGGCCCATCCTGAAGAGTGTAACGCCGTAAAGATAATGCCATTCCGCGTTCCTGGCGGAGATGCCTTCGAGCACGGCCTTCGCGCGGGCGACGTCGTTGCCGTTCAGCAGCTCGCGGACGCGGGAAAACTGATCCGCGTATTCGCCTGAATATGTGCTCCCGGAACCCGCGCCGGAATATGAATTCCCGGAGGAATAGCCCGGCCTGGCGGAAGCGCCGCCGGAATAACCGCCGGAACCGCCTCCGGAGCGTTCCTTTTGGATCATATCGTAAGCTTGATTGATCTCCTTAAGCTTTTCGTCCGCAAGATCCTTCAGGGGATTGTCCTGGTATTTATCCGGATGGTACTCCTTGACGAGCTTAATGTACGCGGCGCGGACCTCGTCATCCGTTGCGTTTTCCGATATTCCGAGAACCTGATAGGGATTCACTTTGCTTTATCCGTCCTTTCGTTGTTCGTCGCCGTGCCCTTTTTCTTTTTGCGGGCAAAGGCTTTCCTGTTGATGCCGTCCCACGCGTTGAAAAGGCCTTCGTAGAAAACATTATGCAAAACGCCGAGGTCGGACCGGAGCCGTTCCTCAAGCAGATTATATGCGGAAATTGCCGAGTTTATCGAGAAATTGACGAGGAATTCCGCGTCCTCTTCCTTCATACCTGAAAGATTGAAGGGATTGTAGAGCTTCTTTTTTGCGTCCTTTTCCCGGTCGTCCCAGGCGTCGAGCAGATAGACCGCACGCCCGATGAAGAAGCCGATCTCCGAAAGGATCAGCCGGATCTCGCCGGGCGCGGGCAGATCCTCCGGAAGAGGCGCGTTCACCATGATCGCGCGGAGCATTTCGCCGCTCGTGTTCGCCGCGGAATCGGGCGAAGGCAGCTTCGCCTTTTCAATCGCCGCAAGCTCGGTCACGCTTTTTTCAACCGCCGCATAGACCTCCGGCAGGCGCTTCTTCGCCTTCGAAAAAGCGCGGAGAAGGGGGAGTGAGAGCGTGCGCCGGAGCGGTTTCCCGTCCCGAACATCGTCACGCAGTTTGAATTTCGCGAGGATGACGCAGATGTCGGCGGCGTAGTCGAAGGCCGGATTTTCGCGGCGGACCATCGGCTTTTTCCCCCGCAGCGGATGCACGGGGCAGAGATGCTTCTCGCAGGGAGAAGCTTTGCCGCGGACGGATGACAAAAACATTGCGAGGAACGCGCAGTCGTAACTGAGAAGCAGACGCGCTTTCTGCCCGTAGCGCTTGCCGAGGCTGCGGCAGAGCCCGCAGTACCAGGCTTCGTATCTTTCCTTTTCCCGAACCTTGAGTTCCGGGAGATTGGGCTTTATATAGCCGAACAAAACTGCCTCCGAACCGCCGCCGAGGCGGATAAAACCACCGGAGCAGCGGGATGATCATCCATTCCCAATTCTATTTTATACCATTTCATCGTAATTTTCAACAAGAGCTGTGGAAAAGGATTGAAAAAACGAAGGAAAATATGTGGCGAAAACTGAAAAAGCCGGCGGGAAGGCTCATCCTGCCGGCGTAAGGAGCTTTTTGAGTATTGCGGAGGCGCATTCCCCGGGCGTCATGACGGAAGTATCGACCGAGAGCTCGTAGCCGTCCTTCGGATAAAGGTATTCATATGAAGATCTTGCCGAACCGGGGCAGCGGTTGCCGCGTTCGCGTTCGCGCTTTTCGAGAACCTCGAGGGGACAGACGACGCGCACGGGGAAAAGCCGAAAACCTTCGACCGCCTGACGGAGCTCTTCGAAGATGCGCTCGCTTGTGATAACGTGGTCGATGATCACGCCGGAATGGGTCTTGAGCGCCTTAAGACAGGCTTCGCACATTTCACCGGAGATCTCGAAAACATCGTCCTCGTAGATCGTTTCATCGGTTCGCAGCTTCATGAAATCGTCAATGGAAACGATGAAAAACTCCTCGCCGCGCTGCAGCCGGAGCTGTTTTTGCAGCGTTTTTGCCAAAGTCGATTTGCCGCTGCTCGAAGGACCGTTGAGAAGAATGACGGGTTTGTTCATTGGAGCTCCCTCCTGTTCGTTTTCGGTACGGAGAACAAAACTCTCCGGAAGGTCAAAGATCGCGGTCTTCAGGAATACGGGGTAGAAGTATTCGTCCCGCAGCCGCTCGAAAGGCAGCCATTCGAAATCGTGCCTGTGCCCGCGCTCGAAAAGGGTGAATCTTTCTCCCTTTGAAGCAAGATCGGCGAAGGAGATATCCATAAGGAAGTAAACGCAGAGCTCATGATAATCGAGACCGTCGACGTCCTCGGTAAAAAAGCCCTGATTCAGCCAAAGGGGACGGACGATCGAAGCGGTTATTCCGAGCTCCTCGCGGACTTCGCGCAGAACGGCGGCTTCGGCGGTCTCGCCGAGCTTCACCCTGCCGCCCGGAAGATAGAAATACGGGGAACGCTCGTCGTGCATGGCGAGGATCCTGTTTTCCGAAACGATCACGGCGCAGACCCGGTAATTGAATTTTTGGCTTCCGAAGACATATGAAATATCCATCGGGATCACCTCGGGGAGAAATTAAAACCGTCCACCCGCCGAAGGCGGATTTCGCCCGGATGCAAGGACGGATTTAGTTGAAAAAAGCGCTTTTGTCCAGTGGACAAAAGACGCTTTTTTCATGGCGCGCCCAGCAGGATTTGAACCTGCGACCTACCGGTTCGTAGCCGGGCACTCTATCCGCTGAGCTATGGGCGCATCGCTCTTTTCAAAGTGCCTTAGTATTTTAGCGCAGCCGTACCGGTTTGTCAAGGGCTTTTTCGGTATATTTGTTGTTATTTTGTTAAATACGCCATCAGCAGATCGAAGGTGCTGCGGAGGCCGTCGATATGCGTGCGCTCGTAACCGTGGCTGTTCGCCGTGCCGGGACCGATCGCGGAATGGCGGATATCCCAGCCCGCAACGACGCTCGCGTCGCCGTCCGTGCCGTAATGCGGGGTGAAAATATCCATAACGTAATCGACGCCCGCAGCGATCGCCGCTTCGCGCAGTTCGTTCGTCATGCCCCAATGGTAGGGGAAACGGGAATCCTTGCAGAAGATGGAGACCTTCTTTTCGTCGGAATTCTGGTCGGGTCCCGTCGGAGCGATGTCGATCGCGAGGTAATCCTTTACGCCTTCGGGCATCCAGACCGTGCCGTGGCCGATCTCCTCATAGGCGGCAAAGTAGGCATAGACCTTGCGGTTCAGCTTGATATTCTTCTCTTTGAGCTCCTTCATCGCGGCGAGCAGCACGGCAACGCAGGCCTTATCATCCACGAAATGGGATTTGAGATAGCCGTTTGCATAGACGAAACGCGGTTCGAGCGCGATCATATCGCCGGTCTCGATGCCGAGCGCGCGGGTGTCCGCGGCGGACTTTACGTTTTCATCGAGAACGACGCAGACGTTCGTGCGGAAATCCGGCGCGACGAGGCGCAGCTCCTCTTCTGTAACATGGACGGAGTTCGGATTGCGGCAGACGCAGCCGGTATAGACCTTCCCATCGCGCGTGTGGATGCGGACGTTTTCCATCATGCAGTAGAAGGGATAAAGCCCGCCGACGGGGCAGACGTTCAGCGTGCCGTCCGCGTTGATATGGCGGACCATGAGGCCGATGTCGTCGAGGTGCGCGCTGACTACGAGCGGGTCGCCCTCGCCGCCGAGGTCCGCGATGATGCCGCCCTTGTGGGTGCGCTCATAGGGGTAGCCGAGCTCGTCGAGGATCTGCGCTGTCAGCGTTTCGATTTCTTCGTACTGGCCGGTGGTGCTGTCGACGGCAAGCAGACGGCGGAAGGTCTCAATGCAGTAGTTTTCGTCAAATTTGAACATAACTAAACTCCTTCGGTTTATGATTATCCTTTGTTTTGGGTCTTTTCGGGAAGAAAGCCCGATGGCGCGAGCAGGCGGTGCAGCGTCTGTTCCGTTTTGAGCACTGCAAGCGCTTCCTCGGCTTCGTTGAGCGCAGCGACCCTGTTTTTCTCCGGGATATGCGTCTTTTTCGCGCGGATCAGAAGATTCTTCGGCGTATGCGCAAGATCCACGAACTCCATCGTCCGTGCGCTGTAGCCGCAGGCGGTGAGCAGTTTCTGGCGGATCGAATCGGTGATGAGCGCACTGACGCGCTCGCGGATTATGCCGCTGTCGTTGAAAAGCGGGAGGGCGGAATAGTCCGCGGTCTTATTCAGCTCATGCTGGCAGCAGGGCACGGAAAGGATGTATTTCGCACCGAAACGGACCGCGTTGAAGAGCGCAAAGTCCGTTGCCGTGTCGCAGGCATGGAGCGTGATAACAAGGTCGAGCGGTTCGCCGCTTGAGCTTTGAACGTAATCCGCGATATCCCCGCAATGGAAGCGAAGCCCGTCATAGCCGTATTTTTCGGCGAGGCGGCTGCAAAAATCGATGACGTCCGACTTAAGATCGATCCCCGTCATTTTGACGCGGCGGTTCTTCACGGCGGTGAAATAATAGTAGACGATGAACGTGAGGTAGCTCTTGCCGCAGCCGAAATCGATGATATGCAGCGGCCTGTCCGCCGGGAACTCGGGATCGGGGATCAGCTCTTCGATGAATTCGAGAAAACGGTTGATCTGGCGGAATTTATCGTTCATATTGGCCTTTACGCGGCCTTCCGCCGTCATGACGCCCATGTCGACAAGGGGCGGGACCACGCGGGTTTCCGAAAGAAGATAGCTCTTCTTCCGCTCGCGCCCTTCGGCTGCCGGCGCGGATGAAAGGGGATGCTTGCCGGCGAGGAGCTTGCCTTTTTTTGTTATCCGGGCGGTAAATTCGTTTACGTCATTCCAGGCGTTGATCTGCGAAAAACCGGTAAAAAGCCTCCAAATGCGCTCCGCGGCAGCGGGAAGGGGGATTCGCTCGTGGAACGCCTGCTTTTCGGTCAGCTTTTCCGCGAAGTATTCGCCGCGGTCGAGGTTCAGCGTGATCTTTTTGAATTCGCAGGCGGAAGCGGGACCGCTCAAAACGATCTTGTAAACGCCCTCGCCGATGATGTTTTCAATGAATTCCCTGATGCTTTCCATGATAAGTCCGCGCAGCGGCTTTATCCCGCCGCGCTTCCGGCTCCTTTCTGTAAACTATACCATCATCGGCCCCATCCAACAAGAGCCTTTTTCGGAAAGTTGAGGTTTATTTTCAAAAACCGCTTGAAAAATTCTTTGTTTGCTTTATAATATAAACTGATGGATTATGCAGATAACAATCTAAACGGTCTGGTCGCAACGGTGCGCCTGCCAGAAAACGGGAAGGGGCATGCCGACCCGGCGCAGCTCGGGCCGCTTTCGCTTGCCTATATGGGCGACACGGTTTACGACCTTTACGTCCGCACGATGCTTCTTGACACAACGACGCTGACGGCGCACGGGCTGCATCAGGCGGCGGTGAAACTCGTTTGCGCAAAGGCGCAGGCGGCGGCATTCCGCAGGATCGAACCGATGCTGACGGAGCAGGAGCTCGCCGTTTTCCGCCGCGGACGCAACACGCATATCGGCACTGTGCCGCACAGCGCAAGCATCATCGACTACCGCATCGCGACGGGGCTCGAGGCAATGCTCGGCTGGCTCTATCTTTCCGGCGATGACGGCCGCATCCGCACCATCATGTCGGCGATCCTTTCGGACGACGGCACGGAGATCCAACAGCAATCATAATTTTCAAGGAGATAAAAATGGCAGACTTCAACAGCAGATACGGCCGCCGCTCCGGCGGAAGCTTCACAAAGCGCGATAACAGGAGCGATAACAGGGACGAGAGGCGCGGCTACGGCGAAAAGAAGCCATACGGTGAGCGCTCCTTCGGCGAAAAGAAACCCTACGGCGAACGTTCCTTCGGCGAAAAGAAGCCCTACGGCGAGCGTTCTTTCGGCGAAAAGAAGCCCTATGGCGAGCGTTCCTTCGGCGAAAAGAAGCCCTACGGCGAGCGTTCCTTCGGCGAAAAGAAGCCCTATGGCGAGCGTTCCTTCGGCGAAAAAAAACCCTTTGGCGAGAAGAATTTCGGCGAAAAACGCTTCGGCAGCGACCGCTTCGAACCGCGTCCCTACGGCAAGAAGCCTTTCGACAGGGAGAACGACGGCGAGCGCCGCTTCGGCGAACGCAAATTCGATAAAAAGCCGTTCGGCGAAAAGAAGCCTTTCGGCGAGCGTCCCCATGGCGACCGCCCCTTCGGCGAGAAGAAGCCCTTCGGCGAGCGTCCCTATGGCGACCGTCCCCGCGGCGAAAAACCCTTCGGCGGCAGGCGCTTCGAGGAGGAACGCAGGTTCGCTCCCGCGCCGTTCGCGGAGGATGAAGAAAAGAAGCCCGAGGAGCTCCCGAACATCATCATGGGCCGCAACCCCGTGAGGGAAGCGATCCGCAGCGGCAGGAGCATCGACCGCATCCTCGTTACGAAGGAGCACGACGGCTCCCTCGGCGAGATCATCGGCCTTGCACGCGACCGGAATATCATTATCCGCGAAGTTGACCGCCGCAAGCTCGACGAGATCTGCATGCCCTTCGGCCACGACGGCAAGAGCGGCAATCATCAGGGCATCGTCGCGGAGATCCCCGGCGTCGAGTATTCGGAGCTTTCCGATATCCTCGATTACGCAAAGGAAAAGGGCGAAAAGCCCTTCGTCATCATCCTCGACGGCATCGAGGATCCCCATAACCTCGGCTCGATCATCAGGAGCGCGGAATGCGCCGGCGCGCACGGCGTCATGATCCCGAAGCGCCGTTCCGCACCCGTGACGGCGACGGTCGTAAAGACTTCCGCAGGCGCGGCGGAGCATATGAAGATCGCCCGCGTCGTGAATATCGTCGCGGCAATGGAGCAGCTGAAGGACGAGGGTATCTGGATCGCTGGCGCGGACATGGACGGCAAGAGCATGTATGAAGCCGATATGAAGGGCGGTTTTGCGCTCGTCATCGGCGGCGAAGGCGACGGCCTTTCGAAGCTCGTGCGCGAAAAATGCGATTTCCTCGTTTCGATCCCGCTCAAGGGCAGCATCGACTCGCTGAACGCGGCGGTCGCGGCGGCGATCATAATGTTCGAAAAGAACAGGCAGGATTCAGCGAAATAATGCCAAAACTCACCGCAGAACCGAATTATGCCGAAATGAACGACGAAGCGCTCGCCGCCGCCGCCAAAGAGGGCGACAGGGAAGCGGAGCGCTCGCTCGTCATTCGCTTCATGCCCCTCGTTCGGCTGAAGAGCCGTCCGTATTTCCTGATCGGCGCGGACAGCGCTGACCTCGTTCAGGAGGGGGCGATCGGGCTCTGCAGCGCGATCCGCGATTTCGATCCGGAGCGGAACGTCAGCTTTCGCGCCTATGCGGAGGTCTGCATAACGAACAATGTTCTTGCGGCGATCAAGCGCGCCTCGCGCAAAAAGCATCTGCCCCTCAACAACTCCATCTCCCTCGATAAGCCGATCGGCACCGACGAGGAAAACAAGGAGACCCTTGCGGACAGGCTAAACGCCGCTTCGGAAGG
>JAEEYN010000161.1 GCA_016288175.1 Bacillota bacterium
GACGCAGAGCGCGACGTTCGAAGGCAGGGTCCAGGGCGTGGTCGTCCAGGCGATCAGGTTCTCGCTGCCGTCGAAGGCGGGATGCTCCGCATCCGGGATCACCGGGAAGGTGACGAAGATAGAAACTTCCTTAACGGCCTTGTAGCCCTGCGCGACCTCGTGGCTCGAGAGCGCGGTGCCACAGCGCGGGCAATAGGGAACGATCTTGTGGCCCTTATAGAGGAGGCCTTTTTCGTCGATCGTCTTGAGCGCCCACCAGACGGACTCGATATAGTTGTCGTCGTAGGTGACGTAGGGATTCTCCATATCGGCCCAATAGCCGACGGCGTCGCTCATCTGCTCCCATTCGCCCTTGTATTTCCAGACGGATTCCTTGCATTTTTCGATGAACGGAAGCACGCCGTAGCCCTCGATCTGCTCCTTGCCGTCGAGGCCGAGGCTCTTTTCGACCTCCAGCTCAACGGGCAGGCCGTGGGTATCCCAGCCCGCCTTGCGCAGGACGTCATAGCCCTTCATCGTGCGGTAGCGCGGGATGATATCCTTCATCGAGCGGGTCAGGACGTGGCCGATATGCGGCCTGCCGTTCGCGGTCGGCGGCCCGTCGTAAAAAGTATAGGCGGGTTTGCCTTCGGAAAGCTTCACGGATTTTTCGAAAATGCCGTTCTCCTTCCAGAATTCGAGGATCTCTTTCTCCCTCGGAACGAAATCGAGGGAAGTCGAAACCTTTTTGTACATTCGTTTATCCTCCGAACATTGCTGTTTTTTGCCTTGTTGATCAGGCGGCGCCGGCAAACAAAAAAACCGCCCCTGTCGGGACGGTCTGAAACCGCGGTACCACCCGAATTCGAAGCGCCGCCTTTTCGAAAGCGCTTCGCACTCAATGCCCTTAACGGAGGCCTCCGCCGCGGGCTACGCATCCTTCGTTCGCATCAAAAGGACTTCGCCTGCGGAGCTCCCGGGTGATAACGCCTGCCTTCCCCTGCCGCCTCGCACCGCCCGGCGGCTCTCTTGAAGGGGTTCGGGCAGCGTCCTGTCCCGATCATCGCCGATATTGAACTTTCTGCGGTGCTTGCCGCAAAAAACTAAATTTGATTATAACTCGCAATTTTCCGTTTGTCAATCTTAAAATTTCATGCAAAATGATTTATCCGCCCGCATGAAATAGTGCTTGCAATTCTCTCGGAAATACGGCATAATAAAGGTTAATGAATTTTCGTTTTACGGAGCGGAAGCAATGAGCGGAACCGAACGGAACACCGCCGCGCATACCGATGGCGGCGAAGGGATCAGAAAGCATTCGAGGCTGCGGACAGCCGCGGCGATCATCGGCGTGGCCGTTGCTCTTGCAGTGATCGTTCTTGTGCTTTTTTCCATACAGCGCAGGCAGAAGGAGACGCTTGCAAAGCTCAACGCCGAGAAGGCCGCAAAGGAGCAGGAGCTGCTCGAAATGGAGCTCAAAAAAGACTCCCTGCTCGAGCGGATGTCCGTCATCGGCTCGAGGCAGTATCTGATCCGCTACCTCCGCGAGCATCAGGGCTATATGTTCCCCGGCGATATCCGCATCGACGTCGACGATCCGCACGCCGCCGTTCCGACCCCCGTGCCGCAGTATACGCCCGAACCCGTAACGCCCGAGCCGACCGAAACGGGCGAACCGGAACCCGGCGAGACCTCCGAACCCACCGAAGAGCCGACGGGCGAACCGGGCGGCGAAGGATAACACTTCCGACTTTTTAGTTAAATACAATGAAAAACGAAAAACGCTATGCCGTAATCGACATCGGCTCCAATTCCATTCGCTATATGCCCGAGGGCGGTGAAAATCCTCTCACCGTCACGACACGCCTCGGCTCGGGCCTCGCCGCGACCGGCAGGCTCAGCGGGGAGACGATGGAAAGAAGCGTCCGCGTGATCGCCGCAATGGCGGATAACGCGCGGCACGCCGGCCTGACGCCCGTCGCCTACGCCACAAGCGCCGTCCGGGACGCCGAAAACCGCGATGAGTTCCTCCAAAAGGTCCGCTCCGCTTCGCGCGTAACGCCGGATGTGCTTTCCGGCGAAAGGGAGGCCGAATACGCTTTCCGCGCCGCGACCGGCGGCAGGGGCGGCCTTATCGACATCGGCGGCGCTTCGATGCAGCTCGTCACCGCTTCCTTCCGAAGGAGCTACCCCGTCGGCTGCGTCCGCGGCAGGGATATTGCCCTTTCGAAAACCGGCGCGGCGGACTGCGACGACGGATTCCCCGCGCAGAGGGATGCGATTGGCGAATACATCGACCGCCTGACTTCCGAAGAAAACGCGCTGCCCCCGGCGGGAACGCTGCTTCCCTGCAGGGGCGTCGGCGGCAGCATCACGACCCTCGGCGCGCTCGCGCAGGGCCTCGACGTTTACGACAAACGCTTTGTCCACGGCAAAAAACTGACCCGAGAAACGCTCGAAGAACTGATCGGCGTGCTCCTCCTTCTCGGCAAAAGGCGTAAATTCCACCCGCTTTTGAAGGTGCGGCACGACGTGATCCTTTACGGCGCGGCGATCCTCGCGAAGGCGATGGACCTGACCGGCGTCGGCGAGCTGACGGTCAGCACCCGCGACGGGCTCGAGGGCTATCTCGAAGCCGTAAGATCCGGCGAAGCGCCGGTACTTTGACCGAACAGGAGAAAAACATGCGTCTTATTATCGCTTCCAACAACAAAAACAAGGTCCGCGAGATCCGCGAGATCCTCGGCTGCCGCTTCGATGAGGTGCTCTCCATGCGCGAGGCGGGGATCGAGCTCGACGTAGTGGAGGACGCGGACAGCTTCCTCGGCAACGCCGAAAAGAAGGCGCTTGAAACCGCGGCGCTGCTCCCCGGCGACGCCGTGCTTGCGGATGATTCCGGCCTTTGCGTGGACGCTCTCGGCGGCGCGCCGGGCGTCTATTCCGCGCGCTATGCCGGCGAAGGCCATGACGACGCGGCGAACCGCAAAAAGCTTCTCGAAGCGCTCGAAGGCGTCCCCGAAGAGAAGCGCGGAGCGCATTTTGCCTGCGCGATGGCGCTCGTTTCGGACGGGAAGATCATCGCCGAAGCGGTCGGAAAGGTCGAGGGCAGGATCCTCTTTGAAGAGATCGGCGAAAACGGCTTCGGCTACGATTCGCTCTTCTATTATGAGCCCTACGGCCTCAGCTTCGCCGAGATCGACGCCGAAAGGAAAAACGCCGTCAGCCACAGGCACAACGCGCTGACGCTCCTGCTTGCCGCCCTCGATGCGGAGGAAAGCGCATGATCCGCTTCGCCGTCATCAGCGACACCCACGGCAACGAATATTCCGCCCTCCGCGCAATTCAGGCGGCGGGCGATTTTGACGCGGTGATTCACCTCGGCGACTATGCTGCGGACGCGGAGACGATCTGCGAAAAGCTCGGCAAGCCCCTTTACGCCGTACTCGGCAACTGCGATTTCGTGCATCCTCCGAAGGGCGATTTCGGCAATGAATATGTCCTCGAGGCGGAAGGCGCGCGCATCCTGCTCGTTCACGGCCACCGCCACGGCATCGACGTTTACTCTTCCTTCGACGCACGGCAGAGGGCGCTCGATCTTCACTGCGATGCGCTGCTTTACGGCCATACGCATATCCCGGAGGTCGCGATGAAGGACGGCATCCTCGTCATGAACCCCGGCAGCCCCGCCCGCCCGCGCGGCGGAAGCAGGCCCTCCGCGGGCCTGCTGATCGTTGAAGACGGGAAGCTTTACCCGCGGACCGTAACGCTCGATTGATATGATCCCGGCCAAAAAACAAAAACGGCTCCGTGTTTCGGCGCGGCATGATAAGGATAGTTGAATTGTTCTTGCCGCGCCGAAATGGAGACGCCCGCAGGCGTGCTAATGAAGAATGAAGGAATGAAGACGCTTCGCTGATTATATCAGCGGGATTCTTCGATTCATCAGGCCGTAAGGGTCGATTACAGAAGAAACCCGAGAAAAGCTGTATTGCCGATCTCGGGTCATTTCTTCTATGACATTCTTTTGACCCTCCGGCGTTCGGAGGGCGAGGCGATTCGGCGTTTTTATTTGATCCACGGAGTGAAAGCTATCAGCTCTCCTTCGTTGTCGTCGGTCGTGAGGTCATACCGGACAACGTAAGTCAAGAAGGCAGGAGCGCCCTGCCCTCCGCGGAATTGCCAGACGACGAAAAGCTCGTCCGTATCGCCGTAAATGCCGTTAGGCCGGACCGAATCGCGCACGGTATCGTATTCCGATTCCTCAAGAAAACCGAACGCGGGCTCTATCCGCCGCACAAGCGTACCGTCAAAACGGCGCACCTCGAAGGCCGAAGAATCATGCAAAAAGCCGACCGATCCGCCGCCGATCAGGAAGGCGCCGGCCCCGTTTTCAAATTCGAAAGCGGTTTGCAGTTCTTTTCCGTTGAAACGGTAAACGGGGGTGTTTTCGCCCATACTGACTATACTTGGCGCGAGATAGATCTCGCTTTCGGATTCGACCCATATATCGAACATGTCTCCGGCCACTGCGTTTTCTTCGCTTTTAAAGACCTCCTCCATGGTTTCCGTTTCCGTATCCCAACGCATGATCTCAAGCGTAGTATAAATAACGCCCGGAACAGCGGAGCTGCTGTACGCGAAGCAGAAATAGACATATCTTCCGTAAAAGAACGGATGGGCAAACTGGGAGCTGTTCAGGGCGTCGTTTTCATAGATTATGTTAGTCCGGCCGCTCTCGGTATCGACGCAGGTCAGACAGTTCACGACCTTCGGCTCGCCGGTTTCGACCCTTTCGAAAGAAACATAGCCGTACATTTTGCCGCGGTACATATCGAAGCGCTGCGGCCAGCAGGTATTTGTAAGTTCTCCGAAATCGAGCCTTGATACGGCTTTCCGTTCCGTGCCGTCAAGTTCCATTCGGAAAAGCGCGGGACCGACATAATCCGATGAGCGGAGATGCGCAACATAATAAAGCCCGCCGTTCGCATAATTCAGCGAATTTGCGTGCAGCATTATCCAGCCGCTGCAGCTCGCGTTGGTCATCTCCGAATCATGGCTGCATTCGGGCTTGCCGCAGAGCACGCCGTGTTCGCCGCTCGCCTTGTCATAATAGTAGATATACCCGCCGCTGAAATTGCAGTAGTAGTAAGCATCCTCCGTTTCGACAAGATTATTGAAGCGTCTTCCGAAGCGATTGTCGAAATCCGTGGGCGACAGGCTGTCACCTGTATCATCGTCGGCCTGGTGCTGTAATAGCTGCTGCGAGCTTTGGGCTCCGGAGCAGGCCGCAAGACAGACAACGATAATAATAAGCGGAACAGCGATCCAACATTTTTTCCTCATTTTTTCAATCACCTATATTGCAAAATCAGGAGTAACGACCGGTTTTGGCCGTTACTCTTTTGCTGTTATTTCAGATTCCGATTCAGTGTCAGTACAGCGTTATATCGTGCATAAATGAATAGTTTGCATGATAGATAAAATAGGCTGATAAGGGCTGTCGAGAACCGTGAATGACTTTCGCAGTTGCCGTCATACCGCAAATCCCCGAATCCGATGTGGCGCTCCCTGCTTCGGAATAAACAACAACCACGTAAACCGAACAGCAGTAATCACTTTCCTGCAAATGGTTGACATTGGGAACAAACGAGAGCGTGATGGTGCCTTTGGCTCGGATTGCGTTTAAAACTGACGAACAGTCAACCTGCACACCGAGACCGTAATCGATATGACTGTGGTTGTCCGTGGATGCGAATGCCGGAGCTGCCGCAAAGAGCAGCAGTACCGCGCAGAGTGCGAGGGAGATGGCGGTTTTGAGCAGTTTCTTCAAAAGATCGTTCCTCCCTTAAGGAAATTATTTATTTAATCGGCAGAGCCGAAAAAACCGAGTGCGCAAGGACGGTCCATAAACAATTTCGTCTGTATACATATTATACTATGTTATTACGCAGGGGTCAATACTGAATCAATTAGAATGATCGCAGAAATGCCTGCTGCGCGGAAGCAAAAAGCCCCCGGCTTTTTACCGAGGGGCCTTATCTTTTCATCAATAATGCGGGATATCGGTTTCGAGCTGACTGTAATCCGGCGTGGGCCTCGGCTCGATCTCGGGATCATCCTCGAGCACGGTCAGCTTGGTTATGTACCAGCGTCCGTCCGTCTTTTGCAGCTCGATCTCGATGCGCGAGGGCGTCCAATCCGGAACGGGGTCGGTATTGTCGTCGCTGTACGCCGTCGCCTGGATGTTCACAACCCTTTCGACAACGCGCAGCGTCGCCTTCTTCGACCAGGGATAAACGGTGAATTTTTCGATGTTCACGCGGTAGTCATAGGAATCGACCTTAAAGGCGGAGTACTTCCCCGCAAGCAGTTCCTCATCCTCCGCAAGCCATTCCTCCGAAAAATGCTCCCGCAGGTCCGCCGAGGCGGTGTTGCCGAGGATGCTGTCCGCGCGAAGCTCCATGCCCTCGGTGACGATGATATAGATATTGCTGACATACATCGCCTCGAGGAACGCGCCGTAGCAGACAACGAGGCAGAGGGCGACGATGAGAACGGTGCGCAGGATGTACCAGATTGAGCGGCGCGCAACGCCGAGCGAGCGCATCGCCCGTTTCTCCTTTTTGTCCTTCTGCTGCGCTTCGGTGAGAGCTCTGCCGCTGCTTCCCGGGGCGGGCTTGGTTTTTTTCTTATTTTCAGACATTGTTTCAGCCTTTCGTTCATTTCCCCCGGAGCATACTGCCCCAGTTTCAATTCAGTATAGCACAATCCCGCCGCTTCTGCAAGCTTTTCGCCCCCGCGCGCCGCTTCCCGCGTCGTCCGTCACATTTCGACAGCTTTCTTCATAGTATGTACAAACCCTATAAGGAGGTTGTTTTTCAATGAGCAATATCGTAACCACGGCGGGAGTCTGCTGCTGCGGAATCCCCGCCGACCGGGATCCCCGCGATTCCGTGACCGTTCCGGCTGGGACGGTCGGAACGGGGCTCTCCGTCTGCGGCATCGAAACGGAGCTTTCGAGGCTGCCCCAGACCCTTATCAAACCCCAGAGCTACCGCGAAGGCTTCTGCCCCGATGATGCGATCGTGATCGGCACGCTTTTCCCGGAGCTCGCGGACAGCTATAAATAAGGAGGCAGGATCATGGACCGCGAAGAACTTTTGAGGAGGATCAGCGAGATCCAGTTCGTCTGTGTCGAGCTGAACCTTTATATCGACACCCATCCGGACGACGCGGCGGCGCTTTCGGATTATTACAGCTATTCCGTGATGCTGAATGAGCTGATCGGATCCTATGAACAGCAGTTCGGCCCTCTTCTCGGCTTCGGGCACTCCGCAACGATGACGGGAAGCTGGCCCTGCTCCGAATGGCCTTTCGAATAAGGAGGAAAAGAACATGTGGATCTATCAGAAAAAGCTTGAATTCCCCGTCGAGATCACGAATCCCGATCTCAGGATGGGCAGGATGCTGATGGCGCAGTACGGCGGGCCGGACAGCGAGCTCAGCGCAGGCGCGAGGTATCTCACCCAGCGTTTCTCGATGCCCGACGACCGCGTCCGCGCGACGCTCAACGACATCGGAACGGAGGAGCTCGCCCATTGGGAGATCATCGGAGTTATGATCCAGCAGTCCATGCGCGGCGCGACGCTCGCGGAGCTCGAGGAAGCGGGGCTGCTCGGTTATTATACCCTCCATAACCACGGCGTCTTCCCCGCCGACCCGAACGGCATCCCGTTCACCGCCTCGTACATCCAGTGCACCGGCGACCCGATCACGGACATCACCTTCGACCTTGCCGCAGAACAGGGCGCGCGGGCGACCTATGAGCACCTTATGAACCTCACCGACAGCGAGGAATATCTTGCTCCGCTCCGTTTCCTTCGCGCAAGGGAGATCGTTCACTACCAGCGCTTCGGTGAATGCCTCAACATTCTCAAGGAGCTGTTCCCGAACGGCGACCAGAACAAGCTGCGCAGGTAAAGCGCAGATAAGGCGGCGGTATCCCCGCCGTCTTTTTTTATTCCTTTTCCGACAAAAATTCGCATTTGCGCATTGCGCCGGACTTTTCGCGGTGATATAATTGTTTTAATCTTTAAAATCGGGAGGTTTCAATGCGAAACAGGAAACTTTGGGCAATACTGCTCTCTGCGGCAATGCTGCTTGCGCTTCTTCCGGCCGCAAATATCAGCGTTGCGAAGGCCATCCCCTCCGCCCCCGTCGTGCGCGCGGAAACAGCGTATTACACCGACAACGGCTACAACGTCGAAACGCTGCTCGGTGAAAGCGGAACGCAGCTCTTCAATGATCTGCAGACGCTGATGACGAACACCCACACGCATATCACGAGCTACAGCGAGATCCGCGATATGTTCGTCGGCTCCGACGCCGATCCGGCCGTGGCGGGCAACATCATCCTCTGCTACTCCGGCGCTTCCGTCAACGGCAGCTGGGACAGCGGCGTGACCTTCAACCGCGAGCACGTCTGGCCGCAGTCCAAGGGAACGTTTGGGACCTCAAATGCCGGAGCGGATCTGCACCATATCCGCCCGGAAAATCAATCCGTCAACAGCGTCCGCAGCAATTATCCCATGGCGTGGATCGACACCGCGACGAGGGAACTGACCTATAATAACGCCGGCATACAGAGCTACGTCGACACCTCGAACGATCTTTTCGAGCCCCGCGATGAATTCAAGGGCGATGTTGCGAGGATCTATTTCTACGTTGCCTGCCGCTGGGGAGAGGATCTGACCCAGCCCGTAAGCGACACGACCTTCGCGACGCTTCTCGAATGGAACCTTCTCGACCCCGTGGACAGCCTTGAGCTTGCGAGAAACGAATACGTTTACTCCGTCCAGGGCAACCGCAACGTCTTCATCGATTATCCCGAGTTCGGCCGCCTGATTTACGGTGACAGCACGAACGGCTTCGATTACACCGTTCTTGTTGACGGCGATTACAGCTATTATGTCGAAAACGGCAGTGCGGTGATCGTTTCCTACAACGGCAGCGCGGCGAACGTCGAGATCCCGTCCTCGCTCGGCGGCAATACCGTTACGAAGATCGGCTGCGCGGCTTTCGCGAACAACGCAAGCCTTGCTTCCGTGACGATCCCCGAGAGCGTAACGACGGTCGGCGCCTACGCCTTCTTCAATAATCCTGCGCTGCAGACCGTCTGCATCGGCGCCGGCAGCAAAACCTTCGAACGCCGCGCGTTCCGCGACTGCCCCGCGCTTTCCGGCATCTATTTCTACGGCCAGGCGCCTTCGTTCGAGGCCGAGGGCACGAGCCAGATCATGATCTCCGGCGATGCCAACAACGCCGCGCCGAACGGCTTCAAGCTCTATTACATCTCCGGCCAGTCCGGCTGGACAAGCGGGACCTGGACCGCGAACGGCGGCAGCTACGCCTATCAGACCGCGAACTGGAACGGCACGGAGGTCCCGACGCCCGACCCGACCGAGGCTCCGACCGCGACGCCCGACCCGACGCCCACTCCCGGCCCCGAAACCGGCGATTATGTGCTCGTCACTTCGCTTGATGACGTCACCGACGGCGATTACGTCCTTTACGGCGTGAGCGGCAACTACAAAGGCGCCATGAATAATACGATTTCGAGCGGCAAGATGGGCCTCACCGCCGTGACCGTTTCCGAAGGCACGGTCGTGGACCCCGATGCTTCCGTGATTTGGCACTTCACCCGGCAGGATGACGGCAGTTTCTCGCTCTATAATGCCGAAGCCGGTATTTACTGCATGATCTCCGGCAGCCAATCCAACAGTTTCACCACCGGCGAAACTCCGACCTATGGCTTCGAGATCACGGCTAAGAACGAGGCCACCGGAAACTTCTATCTTACGTCAACCGACGGTAACGGCCGCGCGATCAGCATCTATCAGAACGATTTCCGCACATATACGCTTTCGAACTGCAAGGATCTGTATCTTTATAAATACGCCGGCGGCGAAACGCCCGATCCGACGCCCACTCCGACCCCGACTCCCACCCCCACTCCGACGCCCACTCCCACGCCCGGCGACGGCAATTACGTGCTCGTCACCTCGCCGGACGATATCACCGAGGGCGATTACGTCCTCTACGGCGTGAACGGCAGCTACACCGGCGCGATGAACAGCACCGTCACGAGCGGCAAGATGGGGCTTACTCCCGTGACGATCGAAGGTATGGTCGTTGTAAATCCGGATGCTTCCGTGATCTGGCATTTCACCGAGCAGCAGGACGGCAGCTTCACCCTCTATAATGCCGCTGCAGACGTCTACTGTATGATATCCTCCGATAAGGCTGCCGGCTTCTCCGTCGGGACCTCTGCGGATTACGGCTTCACCGTGGAAGCGAAGGATGCTTCAGCGGGCGTCTATTATCTCTGGACGACGCTGCCCGGAGCGACCCGCGCGATCAGCATTTATCAGACCGATTTCCGCGCCTATAATACGACCAACTACCACGACCTCTATCTCTACAAGTACACCACCGGCGAGATCCCGGATCCCACGCCGACGCCCGACCCCACTCCGACTCCGACGCCCACTCCGACGCCCGAGCCGACCGAAACGCCCGAGCCCTTCGCCGGCGAATTCGAGGTCGTGACCTCCATGGATGATATTACCGACGGTTATTACGTCATCTACGGCGTAAACGGCGATTACGCGGGCGCGATGAGCAGCGAGATCACAAAAGGCCGCATGATCGCAGCCGATGTAACCGTTTCCGATAACAGGATCATCGATCCGTATGTGACGGTCGTATGGCATATCGCACAGCAGGAGGACGGCAGCTTCACACTCTATAACGAAGCGGCGGGCGTTTACTGCATGATCTCCACCGACTCGACCGGCGGCTTCTCCGTCGGCGAAACAGCGGAATACGGCTTCAATATCGAAATCAACGACGAGGAAGCCGGCACCTTCTATATGTGGACGACGCTCGAGGGCTGCTCGCGCGGCATCAGCATCTATCAGACCGATTTCCGCCCCTACGGAGCGAATGATTACAAGCCTTTGTATCTTTACAAATACGTCAGCGGCGAGACGCCCGTGACCCATACCGTCACCTTCGTCGACTGGGACGGCACCGTCATCGATACCCAGACCGTCGCGGACGGCGAAGCTGCAGCAGCGCCTGCGGATCCCGTGCGCGAAGGCTACACCTTCACCGGCTGGGACGTCGATTTCTCGAACGTCACCGCCGACCTGACCGTCACAGCGACATATGCGATCAAAACCTATACTGTCGTATTCTACGATTGGGACGACACCGTTCTCAGTACGCAGACCGTTGAACACGGCGCAAGCGCAATCGCACCCGAAGTTCCCGGCCGCGAGGGCTATACTTTCATCGGTTGGGATACCGATTTCAGCTGCGTCACGGCGAACCTGATCGTCACGGCGGAGTATGAGGAAGCCGGTCCTTACGTAACGCTCCTCGGCGACGTCAACTGCGACGGCAAGGTCGATTCCACCGACGCGCTGCTCGCGATGAGGTATTCGATGTCCATCGCCCAGATCTCCGAGCAGGGCCTCATCAACGGCGATATGAACGGCGACGGCAGCGTCAACGCCACCGACGCTGTGCTGATCATGCGCGCCGCAATGGCTGCATAAAACCGAACATACAAAAGCGCCCCCGGTTGAGAGAAAAAACCGGGGGCGTTTTATTATGCCGTTTGCAAATGCTTACCAGGCGATCATTTTGAGAACGAATTTATCGAGCAGCACGAACAGGCCGAGGACGCCGGTATAGACGGCGAAGCCGATCAGCGAGCGTTTTGTGATGAGCCGGATCATGAAGCGGACGGCGAAATAGCCGGAGACGGCAGCGACGATCATGCCGACAACGCAGCAGAGGATATCGACGTTCGCCGTGCCCTCCTTAAGCGCCTTCGGGATCTCCAGCACAGCGCCGCCGAGGATCGCGGGAATCGAAAGCAGGAAGCTGAACTCCGCTGCGTCATCGCGCGTCATGCGGCAGGCCGTCGCGCCGGTGATCGTTGCGCCGGAGCGGGAAACTCCGGGAAGGATCGCGATGCCCTGCATGAAGCCGATGCCGACGGCATGGTACCATTTCATTTTCGGGATCGTGACGTCTCCGCCGAAGGTATTGCGAAGGAGCGTGCACATCACGAGCAGAGCGGAAGTGAAGAGGAAGCTCAGCCCGAGCACCTTTCCGCTCTCCGCCGCATCCGAAAGATCGTCGAAGGCGAGCGCCATAACGAGGGTCACGGCCGTGGCGGCGATCATCCAGATCCAGTATTTCATCTGTTGGACCGGGTGCATGATCATTTCGAGGATGCGCTTCCTGTAAACGAAAAGCACGGCGGCAAGCGTTCCGAGGTGCAGAATAACGGTGAAGAAATATCCTCCGTCCGAAATGCCGAAGATCTTCTGCGCAAGCAGCAGGTGGCCGCTCGATGAAACAGGCAGGAATTCGCACAGGCCCTGGATGAGGCCGAGCACGGCGGCGATCACGATACTCATTGTCTTTACCGGGGCGTTTTTCCGCCCCTCTTCCTTTCGGGTTTACTGTTTTTCTTTATTTCGGCCGGAAAGCGCCTCAGAGCACGCCCATCGAACGGCGCAGCAGGAGCAGCGCATCGACGATCGAAATATTGCCGTCGCCGTTGATATCGGCAAGCAGAGCGGCGTCGCCGAGGTCCGCAACGTCCATGGAGCTGCGGAGCGCGAGCAGGGCGTCGAGAACTGTGACGCTGCCGTCCATGTTGACGTCGCCGAGGATATGGCCGAGGTTGATGCTCACATTGTCTACGAACGCTTCGGCGCCGTTTCCGCTTCCTTCGAAGCGCCAGGTGAATTCATATTCGCCCGCCGCCTGCGCGATATAGCAGAACCTTCCGGGCTCCGGCTGCGCTTCGAGAAGGATGCTTTCGCCGTTCACATCAAGGATCAGGCTCTCCGCCGGGGAAACATAATCGAAGGCGAGGAATTCGCCCCGCCGGAGCTCCGCCGTCAGGCGCAGGCTGCTCACGCCGTCCGCGTTCGCGAGACCCACGGCCTCGCCGCAGCGCACAGCCCCAACGAACGGCGCTTCGCCGTCTCCGCCGGCGGTGAAA
>JAEEYN010000162.1 GCA_016288175.1 Bacillota bacterium
CTCGGCCTCGACGGCAAGGAGCAGATCGAGGGCTACGGCGTGCTTCCGTTCATCGAAAAATGCAAGGAATCCGTCTGGAAATACAAGGGCGAATGGGAGCAGATGAGCGACGCCGTCGGCTATTGGGCGGACATGGAAAATCCCTACGTCACCTATGACGATAACTATATCGAGTCCGTCTGGTGGGCGCTCAAGACGATCGACGAAAAGGGCCTCCTTTATAAGGGCCACAAGATCGTTCCCTATTGCCCGCGCTGCGGCACCGCGCTTTCGAGCCACGAGGTCGCGCAGGGCTACAAAGCCGTTAAGGAAGTTTCGATCTTCGTCACCTTCCCGGTGATCCCGGATGCGGAGCATCCCGCCTTTGACGGCAGCGAAAATCTGATCGCCTGGACGACCACGCCCTGGACCCTGCCTTCGAACGTCGCGCTCTGCGTCAACGCGGATGAGGATTACGTCATCGTCCGCAAGGATGAAACCAAGTACGTCCTCGCGAAGGCTCTCGTCGAGAGCACCCTCGGCGAAGGCTGCGAGGAGCTCGCCTGCATGAAGGGTTCGGAGCTCGTCGGCCTCTCGTATAAGCCGCTCTTCGATTTCCCGGTCAACCATAAGGGCAAGAAGGGCTGGCGCATCGTTTCGGACAGCTACGTCACTCTGACCGACGGTTCCGGCATCGTCCACCTCGCTCCCGCCTTCGGTGAGGACGACGCAAAGGTCGGCCGCGAATGGGATCTGCCCTTCGTTCAGCTCGTCGACGCACGCGGCAGGCTGACCGGCGGCACCCCCTGGGACGGGACCTTCGTCAAGAAGGCCGACAAACCAATCATCGAGGACCTGCGTTCCCGCGGGAGGCTCCTTCGCGAGCTGCCGTATGAGCACGATTATCCCTACTGCTGGCGCTGCGACACGCCGCTCATCTATTACGCCCGCGAGAGCTGGTTCGTGAAGACGACGGCCGTGCGCGACAGGATGATCGCGAACAACAAAAAGATCAACTGGATCCCGGAATCCATCGGCGAAGGCCGTATGGGCAATTTCCTCGAGAACGTCATCGACTGGGGCATCAGCCGCGAAAGGTACTGGGGAACTCCCCTGCCGGTCTGGATGTGCGACAAGTGCGGCCACTACCACGTTATGGGCAGCCGCGAAGAGCTGCGCAAATACGCTCCGGAGGTCCCGGCGGATATCGAGCTGCATAAGCCGATGCTCGACCCGATCACCTTCAAGTGCGAAAAGTGCGGCGGAACGATGAAGCGCGAGCCCGTCGTTATCGACTGCTGGTTCGACAGCGGCTCCATGCCCTTCGCGCAGTGGCATTATCCCTTTGAAAATAAAGAAGAATTCGAGCGCCGCTTCCCCGCGGATTATATCAGCGAGGCAGTCGACCAGACCCGCGGCTGGTTCTATACGCTTTCCGCGCTTTCGACGATCCTCTTCGACAAGCCCGCGTTCAAGAACTGCATCGTTCTCGGCCTCGTCTGCGACAAGGACGGCAAGAAGATGAGCAAGCATGTCGGCAACGTCGTCGCACCCGCGGACGTTCTGACCAAGCAGGGCGCGGACGCCGTGCGCTGGTATTTCTACACCGCTTCGAGCCCGTGGCTGCCGAGCCGTTTCAGCGGCGAAGCCGTCAGCGAGCAGCAGCGTAAATACATGGGCACGCTCTGGAACACCTATGCGTTCTACGTGCTCTATGCCGATATCGACGAATTCGACCCGACGAAGCACAGCCTCGTTCGCGAAAACCTCTCCGTTATGGATAAATGGCTGCTGTCGAGGCTCAATACCCTCGTCCGCACCGTCGATAATTATCTCGAAAACCTCCGCATCACGGAGGCAGGCCGCGAGCTCAACCGCTTCGTGGATGATCTTTCCAACTGGTACGTCCGTCAGGGCCGCGAAAGGTACTGGGGCAAAGTTATGACTGCGGATAAGGAAGCGGCGTACATGACGCTCTATACCGCGCTCGAGACCATTGCCCGCCTGACAGCGCCGTTCACTCCGTTCATGGCGGAGCAGATCTATCAGAATATCGTCCGCACCGTCGATAAAACAGCGCCGGAAAGCGTGCATCTCTGCACCTATCCCGAGTGCGATGAAAGCTTCATCGACGCGGACCTCGAAAAGAGCATGGACGAGATCCTGCGCGTCGTGACCCTCGGCCGCGCCGCAAGGAGCCTCGCGAATATCAAGAACCGTCAGCCTCTTTCGGAAATGTTCGTTCAGGGCGTCGACGAACTGCCGCCCATGTATAACGAGATCATAGCGGGCGAATTGAACGTGAAGGCCGTGCATTATGTCAAGGACGCTTCCGAATTCATCAGCTACCGCGTCAAACCGCAGCTGAAGCTGCTCGGGCCCCGCTACGGCAAGGTCCTTCCGAAGATCAACCAGTACCTCCAGCAGGAGGGCGTGGGCAACGCCGTCGTCGCGGCGCACGCGGCGGGCAATGCCTATACCTTCGAACTCGAAGGCGGCGTCCGCGTTTCGCTGAACCCGGAGGACGTTTTGGTCGATACCGTCAAGAAGGAAGGCTTCGCGACGGCGGGCGATAACGGCGTCACCGTAGTTCTCAATACGCAGCTCAGCGAGGAGCTCATCGAGGAAGGTTATGTCCGCGAGCTCATCAGCAAGGTCCAGACCATGCGCAAGGAAGCGGATTTCGAAGTTACCGATACGATCACTTTGACCGTTGAGTGCGGGGAAAACCTGCTTGCAGCGCTCGATAAGCATTCCGACGAGATCCGCTCCGCAACGCTTTCGACGATCCTTGAATTCCGCAAGCCGCAGGGCGTTGTGAAGGAATGGGATCTCAATGGCGAAAAGGTAACAATCGGCATTGCACGCTGACGCAAAGCTGAAATGCGACTTGGATCCGAGGTTCATGATCTTGAAAACTTCAATGCAGCAACCGAATACCGCGCTCCGCAGAGCGTTCTTCCTCCTTGCCGCCGCGCTTCTTGCCCTTTGCTTCATCCTCGGCTCGGTCTCCTGCTCGGTGATCGAGGAAAAGGAAAAGGAACAGCAAAAGGAGGAGGAAGCCGCCGCGAAAGCGAAGGAGATCTATGACCGCGCCGTCGAGGCGTACCGGGATTGGGATTTCGCGGAAGCGAAGCGCCTCTTTGCCGAGAGCGGGATGTACGGAAACTCCGATGAATACTTCGCGGCGATGGAGGAATACGAAAAGCGCTATCTCGACGGCGTGAAGGCGATGGAGAACCGCGATTATGCGACGGCGCTTTCGAATTTCCAATCGATGCCGGAGTACCTGAACAGCCGGGACTATATCGACAGGATCTCTGCGCTTGAGGCCGAATACAGGCACGGCGTCGAGCTTTATGACGAAAAGGATTATTTCGAAGCGCGGAACTGCTTCCTCGCGGCGGAAGGCTACAGCAACAGTGACGATTTCGTTGAGAGCATCGATAAAATGGTCGAGCTTTACAACAACGCGATCGCGCTGATGAACCGCTCCGAGTATTCCGAAGCGATCAGTGCATTCATGGCGATCGGAACGGAATTCGGCGATTCCGAAGCGATGATCGCGGAATGCCAGAGGCGGCTTCGGGAGGGCGGAGTGACTCTTTCGGGCTATATCGCGAACTATAACGCGATCGACGAAAATGCCCGGATCACCGCGGGCTCACCGGGCAAGGATTTCACCCTCCGTGATACGAACGGCGTGATCTTCGCGGGAACGACTAACGATAAAGGCTCGATCCTGAAGATCCAGTTCGGTTTCCGCGAGGCGGTCCGCGTTCAGCTCGGCGAAGCAGGCTTCCGCGAAGCGCTCTGCCGCTGCATACTTGCGCTAAACCCCTATATTTCCGATATCGAGACCGTGCGGAGCGGCCTTGCGTCCTATCTTTCCGGCAGCGGCGCGGGCTACGGCTGCATGTGGATCCATGCCTCGAGCGGCAGCGACGGCTCGATCGTTGTGGAAGCCGTCCGCGTTTCGTTCGGCGCCTGAAGCAGATCGGAAGCATAAAAAAGAAAGGATACGCAGTTTTGCGTATCCTTTGCTTTATATTACTTGATTTTATTTTTCGAGGAACATCCTCGTTTTCTTATAAACATCGCCACTGCCGAGGGTGATCACGATGTCGCCTTCGCGCGCATTCAACTTCAGGTATTCGTTGATCTCCTCGAAGGTCGGGATGTATTTCGCGTTGTTCGTTTCGCGGTTGATGCCGGCGACCATATCCCGCGCGTGGACGCTGCCGTCGTCCTTTTCGCGGCCGGGGTAGATATCCGGAACGAGCACTTCGTCCGCGCCTTTGAAGCAATCGACGTTTTCAACGAAGAGGGTCTTCGCGCGAGTGTAGCTGTTGCACTGGAAAACGACGAACATTTTGTTGTGCTTCGTGCGGAAACCGGCGTCCAGCGCGGCGCGGATCTCGGCGGGATGATGCGCGTAATCGTGGAAAACGCGGACGCCGTCCCTTTCGCCGTAGTATTCGAAGCGGCGCTGCACCGCGTGAAAATGCGCGAGCGCTGCCGCGATGAGATCGAAGCTGTCGCCGTGGGAAAGGGCAACGACCGTCGCCGCGAGCGCGTCGATCATGTTGTGGCGGCCGGGAACATTGAGCTCGATCCTTCCGAGCTTTTCGCCGCGGAACATAACGTCGAAAGCGGGGCAGCCGAGGGCGCTGTATTCGATGTTCGCAGGGTAGTAATCCGGGTCATTCGCCGTGTCGAGGCCGTAGGTCAGCTTTCTTCCATCGAATTCGCCGAGGAGCCTGCGGACGTTTTCGTCGTCGGTGCAGCCGATGAACAGGCCGCCTTCGGGCATCCTCGCAACAAATTTGCGGAAAGCGTTGACGATGTTGTCGAAGGTCTTGAAATAATCGAGGTGGTCGTTGTCGATGTTGTTGATCAGCACGACCGTCGGATGGAGCGTCAGAAAGCTTTCGACGTATTCGCAGGCTTCGGTGATGAAAAGATCGGGCGAGCCGAGGCGGATGCCGCCGTTCAGGAAATCGACCATGCCGCCGACGTGGACCGTCGCGTTGCAGCCGCCGTTTTCGGAGATCAGCGCGAGCATGGAGGTGATCGTCGTTTTGCCGTGGCAGCCCGCGATGCCGATGACTTCCTTATATTTTTCGCTGATGAGGCCGAGGGCGACGGAGCGCTCGATCTCCGGAATTCCGAGCTCCTTTGCGCGGACGCGCTCGACATTGTCCTCGTGGATCGCGGCGGAATAGACGACCGTATCGCAGCCCTCGACGTTCTTCGGGTCGTGGCCGATGAAAACGGGGATACCGACCTCATCGAGCCTTTCGGTAAAGGGGGAGGTCGTGCGGTCGGAGCCCTGGACCTCGAAGCCCCTGTCCTTCAGAATCTGTGCAAGACCGTTCATCGAGCAGCCGCCGATGCCGATAAAATGAACTTTTCCGCGAATTGCAGCTTTGTTTTCCATAAATTTCACCATGCTCCTTTTCGGGGAGCAGCCTTTCAAACCGTTCGGGGCCGGGTTCGGCTTTTTTCGTCAGCTTATTATCAAAACCCCAATAATTTATTATACTCCCGCCGCCGCATTTTGGCAACAATTCATTTTTCGAAATCCGAAACTCCGATCAGCGCGGGTTCATAGCCGAGCGCATCGAGGAAGCGAAGAACGTCCGCCGTTTTGACGCAAAGCGAAGCCGTGTTGACGTTCGGATGGATCAGCATCCGCTCGTTCTTCAAAATATCCCGGTCGACGGCGACGCGCACGGCATGCTCCGCGTCATTGAGCAGCCCTGTGACGGTGATCGCGCCGGGCAGAAGGCCGAGCTTTTCGAAAAGAAGGCTTTCGTCCGCGAAACTGAGGCGCGGAACGCCGAGCTGCTTACTGATATCCGAGGTGATGAAGCGCTTTTCGGCGCCGATCATGGCGAGGTAAAAGATCGTTTTCCGTTTGTTCGTAAGGAAAATATTCTTGCAGTGCTCCGCTCCGGCCGTTTCCGCGACGGCGGCGCAGGCCTCCATCGTCGGCGCGGCGGGGTGGGAGAACCGCTCGTATTCGATGCCAAGCGCGGCAAGCGCGGCGAGGACGGGTTTTTCTCTTTCGTCGATCATATTATTTATGGTAAGGCTCGCCCGCGTTGATCTTGAACGCGCGGTAGAGCTGTTCGAGCAGCATAACGCGGAAGATCTGGTGGGAGAAGGTCATTTTCGAAAAGCTGAGCCGCAGTTCCGCACGGTCGAGGACTTCCTTCGAAAGTCCGTTCGAGCCGCCTATGATGAAAGCAAGGCGGCTCTTGCCACCGAGGAACCAGCCTTTGAGCTTTTCCGCAAGCTCCGTTGAGGAAAACTGCTTCCCGGCAATATCGAGCGCGATGACGGTGTCCGCCTCCGTGAGCTTCGCAAGGATGCGCCGCCCCTCGGCGAGCTTGATCCCCTCGAGCTCCGCCGCGCTGAGCTTTTCCGGCGCTTTCTCATCCGCAAGCTCAACGGTTTCGACCTCCGCGAAGCGCGAGATCCGCTTTATGAATTCGTCCGCGGCGTCACGGTAGAATTTTTCCTTGAGTTTTCCGACGCAGATGATGCGAAGCTTCATTTTCGTTTCCTTTTTACCGTTTTCAGATGTCGAAGATGCCCGTCACGCGGTCCCTTTTCGCAACGACGACGCGCATATCGGCGATCCCCGCCTTTTCAAGCTCGGCGGTGACGGCGGCGAATGCGGTCTCCTCGGTATTGTTTTCCTTGCTGAGATGCGCGAGCACCGCGTAGCGAACGCCGGTCCCATAGAGCCGAACGAGCGCTTTGCCGCAGTTTTCGTTCGAAAGATGCCCGCTTTCCGAAAGGATGCGCTGCTTGAGGTGATAGGGGTACGGCCCGTTTTTGAGCATCACGATATCGTGATTCGCTTCGATGAAAACGAGGCGTGACCCCGCTGCTTCCGAAAACATGCTCTCGCGGAAGCAGCCGATATCCGTCATATAGCAAAGCTTTTTCCCCGCATGGGAAAAGGTGAAGCCGACGGATTCCGCGGCGTCGTGCGGCGTTTTGAAGGGGGTGATGTTCATTTCGCCGATGTAAAAATCCTCGCCCGTTTTGAAAAGCCGGACGTTGCGCGGATCTATATCGCGGACGATCGGAGCCATGGCGCGGAAGGTCCCCTCGTTTGCGTAAACGGGAAGATTGTATTTCCTCGAAAGGACGCCGACACTCCTCGTATGGTCGATGTGGTCGTGCGTGACGAGGATGCCGTTCAGCGCCTCCGGCCGAACGCCGACGTCGTAAAGCGCGTCCTGAACCATCTTGCCGGTCAGACCCGCGTCGATCAAAAGGCGGACGCCGCCGGATTCGATATAGGAGGAATTCCCCGATGAACCGCTGAAAAGCGGGATGAACCTCATGACTTTGCTTCCTTTTCCTTCGCTTTCGGAGCCGCCCCTTCTTCGGACGGAGCCCGGCCGCCGAAAGGCCGAAAACCGGGATTCTCCGCAGGATATTTTACATTTTCGGTCGTGAACTGTCAATACGCCGCGGGGAAAACCGCCCGGCGCTTGCCATTATATTTCGATTATGCTAAACTTGTGAAAGCGGGTCCGCGCCTGGCGCAGAGACCCGGCCTTTGGAGGACGAAATGCGGAAAAAAATCAAATGGATCATCCCGCTCGCGGTGCTGCTGCTTCTCGCCGCCGCGTTCTTCATCTATGTTTCGATCTATTATCACGCGGACGCCGAAGCGCTTGCCGCGCTCGAATCGACCAAAACGGTGACCGTCTCCGAAACGGATTACGGCTGGTTTTTCGACGGGCCGGGCGAAACGGACGCGCTGATATTCTACCCCGGCGCGAAGGTCGAAGCCCCGGCGTACGCGCCGCTGCTGCATCGGCTCGCCGCCGCCGGCATGGACGCCTGCCTTGTTAAAATGCCGTTCAATCTCGCGATTTTCGGGATCGGCAAGGCCGAAAAAATCATGACGCTTCATGATTATGAAAATTGGTACATCGGCGGCCACTCCCTCGGCGGCGCGATGGCGGCAAGGTTTGCCGCGGACCATACGGAGAGCCTGAAGGGCGTGATCCTTTTTGCGGCTTACACAACGAAAACCCTTAAGGAACCGCTGACGGTGCTTAGCATCTTCGGCTCGGAGGACGGCGTGCTGAACATGGATAAAGTCGCGGAGGGCAGGGCCCTCGTATGCGGCGAATACAAAGAGCTCGTCATCGAGGGCGGAAACCACGCCCGATTCGGCAGCTACGGCGAGCAGAAGGGCGACGGCAAAGCGAAGATCGGCCCCGCGGAACAGTGGGATCGAACCGTTGAGTTCATAATCGAAAGCACAGAGCACGGCAGCTGAAAAGTCTGTGCCTGTTCACAGCAGCAGCTCCGCTTCAACCGAATCAAATTGTCGTACGTTATTTATATATAGGAACTGCTGAGGGAGGAACACATATGCGAAAACATTTTTTAAAGCTGTTTACCGCTTTGATCCTGCTTGCGGCGATGATGCTTTCGGGCTGTTTCACGCGCTGCACACCCGATCCGTATCTTGTTGACCGGACAGAGGGCTGGGAGCCGGTGCTGACGCTCAAGGTCGATTTCGGTTTCGGCAAAGTTTATGC
>JAEEYN010000163.1 GCA_016288175.1 Bacillota bacterium
ATCTTCGTCGGTCTCCCGATGAACACCGGCCTTTTCGGAGACGGAGCCGTGCCGTACGTGATGTGCTTTTATATTGTCAACACAACGCTTTTCTGGACGATAGGCAACTATTTGATCAGCCGCTCGGGCGAAGGCGAAAAGCACCAAAAGGGTTTCTTTAAGAACCTTAAAAAGCTGATCTCCCCTCCCCTTGTCGCGCTCGCGATCAGCCTGCCGCTGCTCGCACTCGGCGTGAAGATGCCGGAGCCGGTAGTCAAGCTCGCGGGATACATGGGCAACATCGTTACGCCGATCGCGCTGTTCTATATCGGCTACGCACTGTATGAATACGGTTTAAAGAGCATGCGTCCCGGAAAACATATGCTCGGCGTTATGTTCGTGCGCTTCATCTGCGCGCCGCTCATCATGGTGGGTCTGTGCAAGCTCTTCGGCTTCGGCGGGATGCCCTCCGGCGTACTCGTCGTCGAATCGGCGATGCCCGTCATGACGCAGGCCGTCGTCGTTGCCGCCGCGCATGACGCGGACGAAGGCTTCGTCGCCGGCGGAATGAGCGTCACGACGCTCGGCTGCTTCGTGCTCGTGCCGCTTCTGATGCTGCTTCTGAAAGCCCTTGGACTGATTTCATAAGAGAGGTGTTTTTTCTTTGAAAATCGCAATAATCGGTTACAGCGGAGCCGGAAAATCAACGCTCGCGAAGCGCCTTTCGAAGCAGTTCGGTCTTCCCCTGCTCTATCTTGACACGATCCACTGGAAGCCCAACTGGAACGAGCGCGACGACGAAGAAAGCTGCGAGGTCATCGGCGATTTCATGGATGAGCACGCAAGCTGGGTCATCGACGGCAACTATAAAAAGCTTCTGCATGAGCGGCGGATGGACGAGGCGGATTACATTGTTTTCATGGATTTCCCCGTCCGGATCTGCCTCAAGCGCGCAAAGCAGCGCTTCAAGGAATATCAGGGCCGCTACCGCGAGAGCATGACCTACGGCTGCGAGGAGAAATTCGACGCGGAGTTCAAGCGCTGGATCAAAAAGGACGGCCGCGACAGATATAAAAAAGCCGCCTACGAGCGCATCGGCATCAAGTATAAGGATAAATTCATCCGCTGCAAAAAGGACGCGGATGTTGAGGCGTTCGTCAAAATGCTTGAAGACGCCGCAAATAGAACGGCGGAATAAGCCGTTCTCCCCGTTGTCATGTTCGGATAAAAAGTCAAGCCCCGGCTGCAAAACCGGGGCTTTTACGTTCAAAAGGTTCAATTCGCCGAAGCCGTCAGCCGGCGAGCGCGAGCCTCATTATCAGCAGTGCGTCGGTCGCGTTGACGCTGCCGTCGCCGTTTACATCGCCGTTTCGCAAGCCTTGTTCATCGAGCGCAAGCAGGTTCATGGAACAGCGCATAACCACCAGCGCGTCGGAGGAGTTGACGACTCCGTCGCAGTTGACGTCGCCCGACAGCGTCGGTTCAATGCCGCTTTCCTCATAAAGAGCGGTTACGGTCAGGTCCGCGATAACGTTGTCGAAATCGACGTCCCAGCCGACGAAATCATATCCGACGCGTGCAGGGACCTCCGGAGCTTCAGCCGCGCCGCCGTCGTCCACCTGCTGTTCGGAAAGCACAGTGCCGTCCCAATCGACGAAGGTCACGGTGTGGACAGAATCGCGGAAGCGGGCGATCAGCTCGGTCCCGTCCGTGCCTGTGACGTTGAATTCCGCATCCTCCGAGAGCAGTTCTCCGGAGGAATTATACCAGCCGATGAATACAGACGTTTCTTCCGGATACGAGAAGACGGTACATACGCCCCCGCTTCCTGAGCAATAACCGATCCTTCCCCGGCCCATTGCAAGCAGACCGTCTAGAGGAAGATTCGGATTGTTCGAGAGATCCAGCACCGTCAACGCGTTGTTTGAGCAATCCAGAGACACCAGCGCAGCGCAGTCGGAAACATCCAATTCGGTCAATGCGTTAAAGGAACAGGCCAGCACCTGCAAAGCGGTGCAGCCGGAAACATTCAGCGCAGTCAAAGCGCTTTCGGTGCATATCAGCTCCTGCAGTGCGGTACAGTTCGAAACGTCCAGCGCGGTCAGAGAGACATTGCTGTATAATGAAACGGTCTCCAAAGCGGTGCAGCCGGCTGCGTCAACCTCCGTAAGTCCGCTGTCGCGGCAATAAATGCTCTTCAGTGCCGTGCAGCCCGAAAAATCCGCCTCGGACAGTTGGTTGTAGCTGCTTATAAACCGCTCCAGTGCTGCGCAGCCGGAGAAATCCGCCGGGCCATACTGACCGGCGTCGGTAAGACTTATGTTTACGATCCGGCGCTCGGTGCTGTCGGTCCACGCAAACCCTGTCCATGTCGTCGGATCGTTGACGTTGTAATCGGCGTTCAGCTTCGTGCCGTTCTTTAAGCCGTCTTCGTCCGTCTGCTCAAGGAACGCCGCGCACTTGTTGTAGTCGTGCTCGTTGCAGCCCGAAGGGACGGTCCAATACTGTTCAACGGACGTTATAGATGCTTTCTCCGCGGGAATTGACGCCTTTGCCGCTGCTGCCGAGATCGGCAGGCAGGTCAACGCCATAATAAGCGCGATCGCCGCCGCAATGAGTTTTTTCTTCATCGCCGCTGCCTCCTTTGTTTTTCGGATGATTCGCCATCAGACAGCTCCATTATAGTAATGCATTTTGTTTATGTCAACAAAAGAAGCGGAAGAGGCGTCCCGGTGTTGAAATATTGCGGCATGAAACCGAGCACAGTGCCGATAAGCAGCCGCGCGCTTTCCGTCCGGACCCGCAAAACGCGGATCATCGCTTGTTCATAAAGGTTGACAGCATTTCTCCGCTGTTATATAATAGATAAGGTATATTTTATCATGTTTTGCGGAATCGGCTCCGGTTCCGGTCCCATGCTTCCGAACCTCGGTTCTTATATCGGCTGCCGCTTTTCCGGCATGCCGACGGGAATAAACAAAAACAGGAGGAAATAACAGTGTTTTGTCCTAATTGCGGAACAAAATGCGACGGCATGGCGTTTTGCCCGAACTGCGGGACCAAGCTCGGTTCCATCGGCAATGACAGCGCCGAAACCGTTACCGCCAAAGAAAATTCCGGCAGTATCGCTTTACGTGAGTTCATAGTTTCTCCGCTTTTTTTCATTTTGTTGGTCGCTTTCATAGTCAATACGCTCTGCAGAGGCTATTTCACTATTGCATTTCTCGGGACTTCACTGGATCTGCCGTTGATGCTCCTTCTTCTGATCGCTCTGGTCGTTTCGGTCTGCCTGCTGATGCTTTATATCAGGATGTGTACTCACCCGGACGGCAGGATCCCGCCGGACAGCCTGCTGATTATCAGGATCACGCAGTACGTCTATATGGGTCTTCTCATAATCGGCTGGATCTATGTGTTCGTTCAGCTCATATCGCTCTATTTTGAGTTTTCCAATTCGGTAGTCGGCTTGAATCAGATCACGTATTCTTATAATTCTGCGAGTATAAGCCAAGTACAGACTCTTTTCAGGATCGCCTTTTTTGTCGCGGCTGTCCTTGCCGTTGTAAGCGTGGTTTTCCACGTTCAGATCATCCGCTCGCTCGGCAGCGTCATCCGGACCGTCAAGACCGGCTGGCCCTCCGAACGCATCTCCGTTTTTGCCGCCGTGATCTGCTTTGCGATCGCGCTGGTCCTTTTCCTGCTGCTCGTTAACCCCTATGCGATGTTTAACCCGCTGTATAGCATTCTCGGCTTAGACCAATTCGCCGCCCCCTGCGCGGGGCTTCCCGAGGTCCTTGCACAGATGGTCAAAGAGAATCTTTTCATAGGGAATCTCAGTGGAAAGGTCTCGGTTATTCTCACTGTAATGATGCTCGCCGACATTGTTTACAACGTAATCCTCGGCTCGCTGATCCTCGGCTACAGGTCCAAGTCCGCCGCCTGTTACAACTGAGCCGCGTGCGCTGCCGCGGTTCCGCGCTCAATTTGAAATATTGACTTATCCTCCCGCTCGTTATATAATGAACGAGGTATATTTTGTCACGTTATGCGGGGCCGGAGCCTTTCCGGCTCCCGATGCCCGACCGAGGTTCTTATTGCGGCCGGCCGGAGCCTTTCCGGCGGGCCGCCGGGAATAAACAAAAAAACAGGAGGAAGAAACAGTGTTTTGCCCTAATTGCGGAACAAAATGCGACGGCATGATGTTCTGTCCGAACTGCGGGACCAAGCTCGACAGCGAAGAGCTCGGTCTTCCGCCCGAGACGGACAGCGCCGCCGCGCCGAACAACGCCGGCGCCGGGCAGTATGACCCCGGTGCAGAGCAGCCGAACGCATGGGCTGCAGCAGCACCCGCGGCGCCTCAGTACACAGCCCCGCAGTACACAGCCCCTCAATACACGGCGCCCCAGTACACAGCGCCCGCCGGAGGAAGTCCCAAGAGCCCGTCCGGAACAAGCCCGGCGAGACTCGCCGTGCGCTCGGTCGCGGTCTCGCCCCTTTTCCTGATTGCGATCATCGCTTTCACGATCGTCTCCGCTATCACCGTTTACACCGAAATCCAGACAGTTCAGCAGCTCGGTCAGTACAGCAGTTACCTCGGGACAGAAGGCACGATCATGCTGCTGGCCTATATCGTTTTGATCATCTGCGCCGTTCTTATGGTCGTCGGCCTTTGGATGCTCTATGCCGGTGCATGGAGCCATGCGGACGGCAGGATGCCGCAAACAGGACTGAACATCATCAAGGTCGTTCAGATCGTCTATCTGGTCCTGATCTCCGCGCTGTTCATCTATGTCTTCATCAAGCTCATTGAGTTATCCTCGCAGCTCAGCCAGGCAGGATCGTATTACGGTTATTCGGGCTACAGCAGTCAGCTCAATCAGGCGCATTCAATACTCATCAGGGCATTTCTGTTCTACGGCGCACTGCTCATTATCCTGATCTTCTACTATATCGGCATTTTCAGATCCATCAGCTCCGTGAGCTGGACGGTCGTCAGCGGCCGCCAGTCGGGCAAGGTGTCCGTATTCGTCGCGATCTGCTGCTTCATTTCCGCGCTGATCGCCTTTATCGCACTTGTCGATCCTTCGCTGATCGCAAAGGCTTTATACGAGATCCTCGGCGCAGGCAGCATGAGCGGATCGATCGATGTTACAAGCCTCTTCGGAGTAAGCTCCGGCGGAACAACGACCGTTGGAACAATCAACGCCGTCGCGGGCATTATCGCAAGCGTCTGCTTCGGCATAACGATCCTTTATTACAGAGCGAAGCTTAACGCGGTTCAAAACTGACGCCGCCAAGTGAACGATCAAAAAGCACTTCGGTTTCCCGAAGTGCTTTTATCTTGCCGTTCAGTTAATTATTGTCCGCTCCGGGTTCTGCGTCCTTCCGGCTTTTCGGTCATCAGCTGTTCCAGCCGGGATGCCTGTCCAATGTTCGGAACTCATAACCGCGGGCGATCAGGTCTTCGATTATCCTCGGAAGAACACGCACCGTTCCGTCCTCCGTATCGTGGGAAAGGAAGACGACCTGCGGGCTTTCCGTATGGGCGAACCAGCCGATCGACTGCAGATAGGACTGGAAAAGATACTCGTCGAGGGGAAGGTGGTCGGTGTTGCCGGCGGGCCATTTGTCGTTATCCCCTGCGTTCCAGTCGAACCAGCGGTAACCATTCGCGAGAAGAAGCCTGAAGATCTCGTCGCGCACGGGGCGCGCCAACGCTGTCGAGCTGCCGCCCGGGAAGCGCACACAGACCCTTTCGGGGAGCCTGCCTGCTGCGCGCCGCACCGCGTCTTCCCAGCGGTGGACTTCATTCATGAACGCCTCGGGCGAAGCGTAGCACTGGTTGAAATCGTGGGTATAGGTATGGCACGCAACGAGATGGCCGCGGTTCATCGTTTCGGCAACGATCTCGGGATGCCTGTCGACGAAATAACCGACAGTGAAGAATGTTGCCTTGATGCCGTAGCTGTCGAGAATATCGAGCACCCGTAAAGTATTCGCGCAGGGACCGTCGTCAAAGGTCAGATAGATGATCTTTCTTCCGCTGTCCGCGGGGTCCGTCGGATACGGGGTCGCCGTCGGCTTCGGCGTCGGTTTCGGGGTCGGCGTCGGCGTGGGAGTGGGCTGCGGCGTCGGCGTCGGTTCGGGCGTCGGCTCGGGAGTCGGTCCCGGGGTCGGCGTCGGTTCCGGCGTCGGCTCGGGCGTCGGAACCGGAGTCGGCTCGGGCGTCGGGTCATCCGGCCCGTCGATCGGCGGCATTGCCGGCGTTTCCGTCGGGATTTTCGCCGTCTGAGTTGCTATCACGACACCATCCCCGCGCTCCGGAGTCATCTTCTCGCGCCTCCCGAACGCGGGGACGTTCGGAGAGCATGTGCAGAAAAACGCCGCCGCCAGACGCAGCGGAAGGAAGCGTTTCAGGAATCTCACGGACAGTCACCTCGATTGGTTTACTATACTAATAATTGTATCATCTTTCCGC
>JAEEYN010000164.1 GCA_016288175.1 Bacillota bacterium
ACCTGATCCTTCGTTTGCAGGCGGAGGAGGAAGTGGAAGGAAAAAAATGACCGAAAAGAAAACGGAAAAGGAATTCACATTATTCATCAACCTGCGCGAGTATGAGCAGGGCGTCAATGAGGACGGCTCCCCCGCCCTCGGTGAGCTGATCGATAATTTTTACTGCATCAAGCCCGAGAACGCCGAGATGACCGGCGATATGATGTTCCTCGGCTATCTCGAGGAGAACGGCGAGCGCACCGGCGTGCGCCTGCTCTGCGACCCCGGCTACGTGAACGATACGGGCGAACCCCTGATCGTGAATCTCAGGCTCGGCGGGAAATACCGCTTCGCCCATACCGACCTTGTGAAAGGCGGCATCGGCCGTATCCGCGGCTACAACCTCCGCCTCTATGAAAGCGACGGGCATGAGCACCATCACGATGAGCATGACGAGTGCGGCGAGCACGAGGACTGCACCGGCGACTGCAGCAGCTGCGCCCACGCGCATTGATTTGCCTGCATCAAGCCTTCCCCTCTGCTCGCAAGCCCCCGGCGAAGCGAGCCCGCAGCGAGTCAGCGCGCCGCGGCGCGAGAGCCGCGGAACCGCGGGCGTCAGGCAATTAAGGAAACGCCCGCAGCGAAGCTGCTGCAAACCATTCATGCCACGACGATAAACTCGGAGAAAGTCAACCGAAGCACAAACAGGTTTAATAATTGATTGGCTTTGCCGTTATTTGTGCTTTCGGCATTATTTCTCTCTTTCCGGCAACCGTCACGCCCCGATATCCGTTATAATGTTCGGTACGGCATTCGGCGTGCACGGCCGAGGTTTCCGCCGAGGTTTCCACCGAAGTTTCATTCCTCAGTCAATATTGACAAAGCGAGCCGGATACATTAAAATAATATAGTTGGATCATCGCAAAGGAGGATCAGATATGGATACTATTGAATTTGCACAGGATAGAATGAACAAGACCATTGCCGTGCTGAATCGGGATCTCGGAACGCTCCGCGCGGGCCGCGCCAACCCGAAGCTGCTCGACCGCATCATGGTCGATTATTACGGTACCCCCACCCCCATCAACCAGATGGGCACCATCAGCTCTCCGGAGCCCCGTCTGCTCGTGATCTCCCTTTGGGACGCTTCAATGATCTCCGCCGCGGAGAAGGCGATCCAGAAATCCGATCTCGGCATCAATCCCAGTAATGACGGCAAGCTGATCCGCCTCGTTTTCCCGGAGCTCACCGAGGAGAGGCGCAGGGAGCTCGTCAAGATCGTCCGCAAGAAAGCCGAAGAGAGCAAGGTCGCGATCCGCGCGATCCGCCGCGACGCGAACGAAACGATCAAGAAGGACTGCAAGGACGGCGCCATCACCGAGGACGACCAGAAGCGCATGGAAGAGAAGGCGCAGAAGGCGACCGACAACGCGATCAAGGAGATCGACCGCATCGCCGCCGAGAAGGAAAAGGAGCTGCTTGAGGTTTGACGAACGTCCTCGCTCTTGAACTCGACAGAGCCGTTTCGATCCTCGAAGCGGAAGGGTTTGCCGTTGAAACGGTCGAAGCGCGTTCGCTGAAGGGCGTTCCCGGAAGCGACGCAAAGCGCGTCATCCGCCAGACGGAGCTTTCGGATCCACGCCGCGAAAAAAGAACGGTGCGGCTCGTGTATTCGCTTTTCAAGACCGCAGCAGATATTTTCAAAGAATGAATTAAGCGCCCGGCCGCAAACCGGGCGTGTTTGGTTATTACAGCGCATAATAAACCGGAGGCAGTGAAATGGTAAAGATCTATCCGAGGTTCACCGATGCGGAGATCAGATCGCGCGGGCTCAACCCCGACGCGATACCGCAGCATGTCGGCCTGATCATGGACGGCAACGGCCGCTGGGCGAAGAAGAGGCTGATGCCCCGCACCGCCGGCCACCGCGCCGGAATGGAAGCGATGAAATTCGCGGTGCGCTTTTCGCATTCGGTCGGCGTCAGAGCGCTGACCGTTTACGCGTTTTCAACGGAGAACTGGAAGCGGCCCATCACCGAGGTCGACGCGCTTTTCAATCTCCTCTCCGAGTATTTTTACAGGGATATCGACGAGCTTGACGCCAACAACGTCAAAATGATCGTGATCGGCGATCTCGGAAGGCTTTCGCCGAAGATGCGCGGCCTTCTTGAGACAGCGATGGAGCGGACGAAGAACAACACCGGCCTCGTTTTCAACGTTGCGATCAACTACGGCGGCCGCGCGGAGATCGTCCACGCCGTCAGATCCCTCGTCCGGGAGGGCGTAAAGGCGGAGGATATCACCGAAGAAGCGATCGCTTCCCGCATCTATACCGCCGGTCAGCCCGATCCGGACGTCATCATCCGCACCGCCGGGGAGGAACGCCTTTCGAACTTCCTGCTCTGGCAGGCGGCGTACTCCGAATTCGTATTCACGCCCGTGCTTTTCCCCGATTTCGGCGAGGAAGCCTATACCGCCTGCCTGAAGGAATACATGGGCCGCACGCGTCGGTTCGGCAAGGTGCTGTGACGCCATAATGGCGGCGCCGCCGCCATAAACCCAACAACCAACAGGAGTTATCCGCATGAAAGATCTGCCAATACGCACTGCGGTCGCATTCGTGGTGCTCGCACTGCTCGGCCTTGTGGTCTGGCTCGGCGGCTGGGTCCAGGCCGCTGTGCTCGGCCTGTTTTCCGTCATCGCCGTTTACGAGATGCGCGGACTGTTCAAAGCGAAGGACATCCGGCCCTTCGTGATCCCGCTGATGATCCTCGGCGCGGGGATGTTCGCCGTGCTCTATGCCTTAGGCAGACTTTGGTTCGCGGGGCTGTTCTTCCTTGCGTTCCTCGCCGTCGCCCTCGAAAGGATCTTCAACAAAAAGCGCACCAACGCGGATGTCGCAGCTTCGCTCACGATCCTTGTTTATCCGCTCGCGCTGTTCGCCTGCTTCGGCCTCATCGGCTTCGGCAAAGCCGATTATTCGCGCCTTGCGTTCATCTGCGTCATCGCCGGCGTCTGCCTTTCGGACACGCTTGCGTATTTCGTCGGTTCGCTGCTCGGCAGGCATAAGCTCTGCCCCGCCATCAGCCCGAAAAAATCGGTCGAAGGCGGCGTCGGCGGCCTTATCGGCGGCGCGCTCGGCGGCGTGATCGTCTATTTCCTCCAGAGGGTCTGGAGCTTCCCGCCCGTCAGCCTGCCGCTGCTTATCGGGATCTGCTTCGCCGCGGGGCTTGTCGGGCAGTTCGGCGACCTTTTCTCCTCCACCTTCAAGCGCTGGGCGGGGATCAAGGATTTCGGCAAGATCATTCCCGGTCACGGCGGGATCATGGACCGCGTCGACAGCGCGCTTTTCGCCGCGCCCGTCGTCTTTTTCCTGATGAAGCTCCTCGGGCTGCTTTCCTGATCCGGGCGGGCGTCCCTTCCGATAGCGAGGTCAAAAATGCTTAAGAACATTGCTGTTTTCGGCTCGACGGGTTCGATCGGGACCCAGGCGCTTTCCGTTGCCGCGTTCCATAAAAACAGGCTGAAGGTCAAAGCCATCGCCGCAAGAAGCAGCGTCGGGCTTGTCGCGGAGCAGATCCGCGCTTTCCGGCCGGAATACGTCGGGATGTACGATGAAGCGGCGGCGAAGGAGATCGCGGCGCTCTTCCCGGAGGTCGAAGTCGTTTCCGGCGAGGAGGTCAACATGCTTGCCGCGCTCCCGGAGATCGATACCGTCGTCAACGGCGTCAGCGGCTTTGCGGGGCTCTTCCCCCTCCTCTCCGCTCTGAAAGCGGGCAAGACCGTCGCCCTCGCGAACAAGGAAAGCATCGTCTGCGGCCACAGGATCGTCGACCGCACGCTCGAAGAATCGGGCGGCAGGATCCTTCCCGTCGACAGCGAACAGAGCGCGGTCTTCCAGTGCCTCACAGCGGGCCGCAGGGAGGACGTCAAGAGGCTGATCCTGACGGCGTCCGGCGGCATGTTCCGCGATTTTTCCGCCGAAGAGCTTCAAAAAGTTACGCCCGAAATGGCGATGAAGCACCCGACGTGGAGCATGGGCAAAAAGATCACCGTCGATTCGTCGAGCATGTTCAACAAGGGTCTCGAGATCATGGAAGCGGGCTGGCTTTTCGGCTTCGGGCCGGATGAAGTCGATGTTTTCATCCATCCGCAGTCGATCGTTCATTCGATGGTCGAATACGCCGACGGCGCGATCGTCGCGCAGCTCGCAAAGCCCGATATGCGCCTTGCGATCCAGTACGCGCTGACCTACCCCGAGCGTCTTGCTTCGCAGCTCGCGCCTTCAAACCCCGCGGCGCTCTCCGGACTCACCTTTTCGGAGCCCGATACCGCGAGGTTCCCCGCGATCCCGCTCGCCTACGAGGCGTTCCGCGAGGGCGAAAGCCTCCCGATCGCCTATAATTCCGGCAATGAGGCCGCCGTCGCCGCCTTTCTCGAAGGGAGGATCGGCTTCACGGCGATCGCCGACTGCGTCAAATACACGATGGACCGCATCCCGAAGGTAAAGATCGGGTCGGTTTCGGATATACTTTATCTTGATGAAGAAGCCCGCCGCCTTGCCGCGGAATACTGCCGCGGCCTCTGATGCGGGGCTTTTGATCGGAAAGGATAATAGAATGACATTCGTCTATATCATTCTTGCAATACTGGTCCTCGAGCTTCTGATCTTCGTTCACGAGCTCGGGCATTTCACCGCGGGCAAGCTCCTCGGCTTCCGCATCCTCGGCTTTTCGCTCGGCTTCGGCCCCGCTCTTTTCAAATTCAAGCGGGGAGAAACGGAGTACGCGCTGCGTGCGATCCCGTTCGGCGGCGCCTGCCAGTTCGACGGCGAGGACGAGGAGGGCAAGGACGACCCGCGCCGCTTCAATTCCAACCCCGTCTGGAAGCGCCTGATCGTCATTTTCGCAGGCCCGTTCATGAATATCCTCACGGCGTACATCCTTGCGTTCATCATCGCGCTGACTATCCCCATTGCCGTTCCCGCCGTCAATGAATCGAACGGTCAGCTCGTTCCGATCGTCCACAGCGTCAACTCCGGCTCCGCGGCGGAGCGCGCCGGCATTCTTCCCGGCGACGTTATCATCGCGATCGACGGCACGGAACCGCAGGCCG
>JAEEYN010000021.1 GCA_016288175.1 Bacillota bacterium
CACTGAAAAGCTGCTCCGCTCCACGGCGGGAGGCCGCGGCCCCGTGTTCCGCGGAAAATACATCATTATGACGCTCGAGGTCGCCGTGATCTGGTGCTGCGTGTATCTGCGCGAATGGCTGGCGATCCGCAAGACCTTCGGTGTTGAAATGATGAGCTGCCCGATCCAGAATTTCAAAGTGCTTGAGGGATTCCCGATCGTGATGAGCTTCGGCGCGTTCCTGATCCTCCTGTATCTGCTCCGCTTCGTCGGCATGATGGTCGCCGCCTGCGTCTGCGCTTACCTCAGTTCCCGCGTGAATACCTGGGAGAAGGCGACTATGCTCGGCGCCGGCCTGCTGCTGATCCCCGCGTCGCTGCTGTACTTCGGCCAGGAATGGGCGGGTTATATCTCCGTCCTGCCGAGCGTCGCGGTCACGGAGCTGCTCGTGACGGCGGAAAAGCTGAACGCCAAGACCGTACTTTTCTTCGTATGGATCGCACTTGCCGCGGTGCTGACCGTGCTCGTCTACCGGAACTGGGTCAAGAGCTCGCGAAAGAGCTGATATAAACCACATCCGGAAACCGTTACGCCGCGCCTTTGAACATCCGTCCGCCGCTGATATCCTCCATTCAGCGGCGGACGGGTTAAAAACGGAAATACGGAAAGGAGCAAACCATGAAAAGAACGCTTGCGATAATTCTGACAGTACTGCTGGCATTGCCGCTTCTCTCCTGCGGCAAAAAGCAGCCCGATGCTCCACAGGACGCCAACGCGCCGCAGAACGCCGGAACGGCGGGACCTGCCGGGACCGAAACGGCGATGCCCGCCGGGGCGGCCGATACTTCCTATAACCCGGAAACCGACGCGGACAACCGTTTTACAACAGCCAACTGCACCCTGATCGAAACCGACGACGGCTTCTATTTAGCAAACTGCGAGTGCCCGTATCTTCTCTTTTACGATTATGCGCTCGAGGAAATGATCCCTGTCTGCAGCCGCCCGGAATGCGAGCATGTCATCGACAACAATTATGCCATTGATAACCGAAGCTGCGACGCCTGGCTCAGCGCCAGCCGCAATCCTTCGCTTTATAACGGCAAGCTGTATTATGTCTATGATTACGGCGAGCAAAACCCGAACACCGGCGGAGCGACGCTCGGCTGTAAGCTTTTCCGAATGAATCCGGACGGCACGGGCAAGGAGTTCGTCAAAAACCTTTTCCCTCCGGGATACGGCGCGCCGCAGTGGTTCATCCTCCACAGGGGAAATATCTACGGCTTTTCCCATGAAAGCCGGGTGCAGGACGCCGATGTGATCTGCACTTCCTCCGTTGTGGTGCTCCCCCTTGAAGGGGATGAAACGACCTTCAAAACGATCTGCGAGGTCAACGGCAGCAGCGCCGGCGGTATGCGCTTTATCGGCGATTACTGCTATTTCCTTCTCACCTACTGGGAAGGCGATTATTCCGTTAACTGGGATACCGGCGAGGAATTCGACGAGCGCGTTTTCGGCGGAAAGATCGGCCGCTGGGACAGCAAGACCGATGAGCTTGAGATACTGTACGATAATCTTCTGCCGGAGGGCGAATACTATCTGAATCTTTGGGCGGAGCCGGACGGATCGATCTATGTGATCGGCTCGCAGGGATTGATGAAGCTCGAAGACGGGGAGCTTAAGGTGATCCAATCCTTCGATGACTCGGAAAAGAAATACCACGCCTCGTATATTTCGGACGGCGTCGTGATCGCGCATACCGCGCCCTCCGATTTCAAGGATCCTTACGGGAGCATGGACGTCTGGATCTGCCGTTTCGACGGCTCCACCGTTTTCAAGGGCGAGCTGCCGATGGAGTGGTATTATAATTGTCCGGAATTCAAAGGCATCGACGGAAACCCCGATTTCCCCGGCTGGATGATGGCTGTCGGCGATGAAACGGGGATCTGGGTCATGTTCGATGTAACGTGGTGGAGGGTCCCCTCCGAAAACCTCCCGAGCGCCGAGTTCCTTGTGCGTTTCGATTTCACGGACGGCGGCGTGCAGACGAAGCTCTACGGAACTTTCTTCAACATGCTTGTGCCGCAGGATTAGCGATCCCGGTTTTTACGGCAAAAACGATTCCGAAGCGTTAACTTGCTAAACGGGCAGTAACCGCCCTGCCCGCAAATCTAAGAAAGGAGCTTTTTATGAAGCGCAATTTTACCGTTTTCCTTTCCCTTCTTCTCGTGTTCTGCATGCTCGTTTCTTCCTGCGGGAAAAAGCAGCCCGATGCTCCACAGGACGCCAACGCGCCGCAGAACGCCGGAACGGCGGAACCTGCCGGGACAGATGCGCCCGATGTGACTGCGGCACCGGATAATTCCGGAAACGACTCCGCTACGACGGATAAACCCTCCGTCACCGTGGATACGTCCTATAACCCGGAAACCGACGCGGACAATCTGTTTTCCGCCGCCCAAAGCTGTCTCATCGAAACGGAGGACGGCTTCTACTGGTTGAGCTCCGGAAACTATTATCTGCTCTTTTACGATAACGGTTTGGAGGAGATGATCCCCGTCTGCAGCCGCCCGGAGTGCGAGCATTTCCCGGATAACAACGTCTGCGTGCAAAACAAGGACTGCGGCGCCTATCTCGAAGCGTGGCGTCACCCCGCGCTCTATGACGGCAAGATCTATTATATCGACGGGTACGGCCCCGTGAACCCGAACGCTGAAGGAAGAATGGGCAACAGGCTCATGCGCATGAATCCGGACGGCACAGGGAAGGAGTTCGTCAAGAACCTTTTCACGCCGGGCTATGAGGAGCCGGATTGTTACATTATTCATCGCGGCTGGATCTACGGCATAGGGCAGGAAATGAAGGTCAGCCAGGGCGAAGCCGACGAGAAGACCGCCGTTCTCGCGATCCCGATCGAAGGGGATGAAACGACCTTCCGGAGGATCTACGAGATGGATAACAAAGGCTGGGGCTGCATGCGCTTCATCGGCGATTACTGCTATTTCTGGTTCGACTATGAAGAGGGCGAATATTACGTCAACTACCAGACGGGCGAGGAGATCGACGAAACACAGTCCGGAGGCGTTGCGGGACGCTGGAACAGCAAGACCGAGGAGACGGAGATCCTGTATCAGTCTCCGGAGCTGCTGCCGAAGGGCGAGTATTTCGGCAGTACAGCTTGGGTCGAGCGGGACGGAACGATCTACGTCACCGGCTCGAGCGGCCTTATGAAGATCGAGAACGGAGAGCTTTCCGTGATCTATACCTTTGAAGAAGAGGGCAAGAATTTCGTTGCCCCGACCATTTCGAACGGCATAGCCTTCGCGCGGACGGTGCCGAAGAGTTTCGACGATCCGTACGGAAAATTCGAATTCTGGGTCCGCCGCTTCGACGGTTCGACGGTTTTCAAGGGCGAGCTGCCCATGGACTGGTTTTACGAGAGCCCGGAATTCGAAGGGCTCGGGGGCGATCCCGGATGCCCCTCATTTTCCATGATCGTCGGCGATGAAACGGGACTCTGGATCGAGTTTTACTGCTATTGGCAGAGCGAGGAAGGCAGCAATGCGACCGCCAACTACCTCGTCCGCTACGATTTCACGGCGGACAGCGGAATAGAGTATAAGCTCTATGGCTCGTACGTTGACGTTCCTCCGTCGACCGTTGATGATTAACAGCCGCCGCGGCACACGATGCATCTGCCTAAAGACCAAACGGAGGTTTGCCATGAAAAAGGTCATGATGATCATACTTGCCGGACTGCTGGCATTGCCGCTTCTCTCCTGCGGGAAAAAGCCGGAGCAGCAGCCGACCGCCGTTCCTTCGGAAAAACCGATCGTTTTCGATCCGGAAACGGATTACGACAACCGCTACGGTTCGCTCATTTCCTGCGATATGCTCGAAACGGAGGACGCCTACTACCTGCACAACCGCGAAACGAACGGCTTTCTGTACTATTATGACAACGCGAGCGGCGAAAGCGGCGTGCTCTGCCCGCGGCCGGAATGCGTGCATGACGCAAAGCGCGAGAACCGGGAGTGCACGGGCTATCTCGGCTACGATTATCCGTCGCTGCAGTATTATCAGGGCAGGCTCTGGTTTTTCGAATCGCCCAACGGCCGCATGCTCCGGCTCTGCCATATGAACCTTGACGGCTCTGAGAAGACGCTCGTGCATGAATTCGACCCGACGGGAACGCCCCTCGAATACGGCAACCGCCGCATGTATATCCACCGCGGGATGATCTATTATACCACCTTCAATCAGACGGTCAGCGGCGCCGCGATCTTCCACCGCATCTATTATGGGTGCATCCCGATGGAGGATACGACGATCGGCGGAAAGAAGGTCAGGGCCTGGGAATGTTATTCGATCCTCGAAAGGGATACGATCCACATGCCGCAGCCGAGCATGTATTTCGCGGGCGACTACTGCTATATGCTCTATGATTACGACGGCGTAGCCGATTACGACGGCGCGAATACCGAGGAAGACTATTATGCCTGGAAGCGGACGCTCCCGGTCACGGACGAGATCGACCGCTGGGATCCGACGATGACGGAGCCGGAGATCATCTATCAAAGCGAGGAGACCTATCCGATGCTCTTCAATTACCGCGGTAAATACGTTTCGTCCGACGGCACGCCGTATTTCGTCAGTACCCAAACGCTCGACCCGGAGCAGCCGGAGGGCGAGGACAACCCCTCTGTCACAAGGCTTTACCGCGTGGAAAAGGACGGCTCGAGAACGACGGTGCTTGAAACGGACCCCGCGGAGGGAAGTCTCTATTCGTTTGCGCTCGGCGACGGCGTGATCGTGCTGACCGGCGCGCCGTTTATGAATCTGACGAGTATAACCGAACCGGTCGATATCCGCATCGTCCGTTTCGACGGCGACGAGCCGGAGGTCATATACGAAGGCCCGCTGCCGCTCGAATACCGAAGCGGACTCCGAATCGGGATTAAGCACATGCGCCTGGAGGAATCCTGGGTGGACGGGGATACGCTGATGATCTTCGGCACCGAATACTACGGCAAAAAGGACTACTACCGGAGCTGGCATTTCGTTAAATACGATATCACACCGGACGGGCTCCGGGAAACCGTTCTCTCGGAGGGCTTCGAGGTGCAGTTCTGAAAAGCAACTGACTGCAAGCCATGGGGGAAAGGAGTTTATTTATGAAGAAGAAACCTATATCGGGCGTCTCGCTGATCCTTGCGTTCCTGCTGCTCCTGCCGCTTCTCTCCTGCGGGAAAAAGCCAGAGCAGCAGCCCGAGCCGCAGCAAACCGGCAACTTTACGTTCGATCCGGAAACGGATTACGACAACCGCTACGGTTCGCTCATTTCCTGCAATATGCTCGAAACGGAGGACGCCTTTTACCTGCAAAGCCGCAACGGAAACGGTTTCCTTTATTACTACGATAAAACGACCGGCGATACCGGCGTGCTCTGTCCACGCCCGGAATGCGTGCATGACGAAAAGCGCGATAACGCCGAATGCGCGGGCTATATCGGCTCCGAACTGACGACGCTGCAGTATTATCAGGGTAAGCTCTGGTACTTTAATCAGACAAAGGGCTTGATGTTCGGCCTTTATCGCATGAATCCCGACGGTTCTGAAAAGGAGCTCGTGCATGAGTTCGACCCGGCCGGAACGCCACTCGAATTCGGCAACCGCCGCCTTTATATCCACCGCGGGATGATCTACCACGCCGGCTACCGGCAGGAGATCAAGAACGCTGCGGTCTTCCATAAGCTCGTTTACGGCTGCATCCCGATGGAGGATACGACCATCGGCGGAAAGGAAGTCAAGGCCTGGGAATACTATGAGATCCTCGAAAGGGATACGATCAATCAGCCGCAGCCGACGATGTTTTTTGCCGGTGACAGCGCCTATATGTTTTATGACTATGACGGTCTCACGGAATACGACGGAACGGACTCTTATGATGAGTTCTATTACTGGCGCGAAAAGCTCCCGGTCAAGGACGAGATCGCGCGCTAGGATCCATCCATGACGGAGCCGGAGATCCTCTATCAGAGCGTGGAATCTTATCCGATGCTCAGCAATTACCGCTGGTCGATCGTCACTTCGGACGGTACGCCATATTTCGTCTGTTCCCAAAGGCAGGATCCCGAGCTGCCGGAGGGCGAGGACAATCCCTATATCATCCGCCTTTATCGGGTGGAAAAGGACGGCACGAGGACGACCGTGCTCGACACGAGCGACAGGGAGGGCAATGCCTTCCTGCTCGCGCTCGGCGATGGCGTGATCGTGACGGCCGACACGTCCATCTTCTCCATGAACGACCGCGATCAGCAAGTCAATATCCGCATTATCCGCTTCGGCGGCGAGGGTACCGAGGTCATATACGAAGGTCCTCTGCCGCTTGAGTA
>JAEEYN010000165.1 GCA_016288175.1 Bacillota bacterium
CTCGAAAGATCGACGACGGTGCGGCCGTTTAAGTGCATGACCATGCGTCCGCTGTCCGTGACGCGGGCGACGACCGTCGCTTCGAGGTTTTCGCCGTGAGCGAGGGCGAGGAATTTCTCCGCGTCTTCCGCGGCAACGACGACGGCCATGCGCTCCTGCGATTCGCTGATCGCGAGCTCCGTGCCGTCAAGGCCTTCGTACTTCTTCGGAACGGCGTTGAGGTCGATATCGAGACCGTCCGCAAGCTCGCCGATCGCGACGGAAACGCCGCCGGCGCCGAAATCGTTGCAGCATTTGATGAGGGTGGAGGCTTCGCCGTTCATGAACAGGCGCTGCAGCTTCCTTTCCTCAGGGGCGTTGCCCTTCTGCACCTCCGCGCCGCAGGTCGCGAGGGAGGATACGTCGTGGGATTTCGAAGAACCCGTGGCGCCGCCGCAGCCGTCGCGGCCGGTGCGTCCGCCGAGCAGGATCACGATATCGCCGGGAAGTGGCTCATCGCGCCGTACGTTTTTAACGGGAGCGGCGCCGACGACAGCGCCGATCTCCATATGCTTCGCAAGGTAACCTTCGTGATAGACTTCGTCCACAAGGCCGGTGGCGAGGCCGATCTGGTTGCCGTAGGAGCTGTAGCCCTGCGCGGCGGTGGTTACGAGCTTCCTTTGCGGGAGCTTGCCCTTGATCGTTTCCTCAACGGGGGCGAGGGGATTCGCGCCGCCGGTGATGCGCATCGCGTGATAGACATAGCTGCGGCCGGAGAGGGGATCGCGGATCGCGCCGCCGACACAGGTCGCCGCGCCGCCGAAAGGCTCGATCTCCGTCGGGTGGTTATGGGTCTCGTTTTTGAAAAGAAGCAGCCAGGGCTCCTCCACGCCGTCAACATCCACCTTCACGCGGACGGTGCAGGCGTTGATCTCGCGCGATTCGTCGAGATTCGTAAGCTCGCCGCTCTTTTTGAGCGCTTTCGCGGCGATGCAGGCAAGGTCCATCAGGCAGACGGGCTTTTTATCATTGATCTTTTCGCGCAGGGCAAGGTATTTTTCAAACGATGCCTGAACCTTTTCGTCTTCGAACTCAACGTCCGTGAGGCGTGTGTTGAAGGTCGTATGGCGGCAGTGATCGGACCAATAGGTATCGATCACGCGGATCTCAGTGATGGTCGGGTCGCGGTGCTCGGCTTTGAAATGCTCCGCAACGAACGCGACGTCCGCTTCGTCCATCGCAAGGCCGTATTTTTTGATCAGCTCCGCGGGCGTGAACGCGGCAAGCGGCACAGTCTCCGGGAAGGGCGGTTCGATATGCGGAAGCGCGAGGGTCTCGGGCAGCTCCATCGCCGCCTCGCGGGAATCGACGGGGTTGATGATGTAGGCCTTGATCTTCGCGATCTCTTCTTCGCTCAGTCTGCCGTAAAGCATATAGACGACAGCGCTCCTGACGGCGGGACGCTCGACGCTTGCGGCAAGGCTGATGCACTGCGCCGCGGAATCGGCACGCTGGTCGAATTGACCGGGAAGGTATTCGACGGCAAAGATGACCGCGCCATCCGCCGGGGGCAGTTCGCGGTAGGCCAGATCGACCTGCGGTTCGGAAAAAACGGTTGGGATGCACTCATCGAGGATGCCTTCCTCGATGCCCTCAACATCATAACGGTTGATGATCCGAAGCTTTTCGAGGGCGGGAATGCCGAGAAAATCGCGGATGTCGTTCTTTAACGCCTCGGCCGCTTCGGAAAACTCGGGGCGTTTTTCGCTGTAAACTCTGTAAACCATGGCAAAACCTTTCGCTTTCGCAGCTTATTTGATGGCGGCAAGAGCTCTTGCGCCGATATCGTTCCGATAGTACATTTTTTCGAATTCAACATGCTCCGCGGCTTCGTATGCAGCGGAAACAGCTTCCTCAAGATCGTTCCCGAGGGCGGTGAGGCCAAGCACGCGCCCGCCGGAGGTCACGAGCCCCGCGTCGGTTTTCTTCGTTCCTGCATGGAAAACGAGGATGTCCTTCGGCATATCGTCAAATTCGATGGGCTTGCCCTTTTCGTATTTTTCGGGATAACCGCCGCTCGCGAGGATCAGACAGCAGGAGGCTTCGTCCGAAAAACGCACTTCACAGTCCGCAAGAGTGCCGCTTCGCGTTGCGAGCATGATCTTTACGAAATCGCTCTTGAGCAGCGGCAGAACGGCCTGCGTTTCCGGGTCGCCAAAACGGCAGTTGTATTCGATCACCTTCGGGCCGTCCGGCGTCATCATGAGGCCGAAATACAGGCAGCCGCGGAAGGTGCGGTTCTCTTTATTCATCGCGTCGACGGTGGGGAGGATGATCTCATTCATCGTCCGCTCTGCAAGTTCCTTCGTATAGAAGGGATTCGGCGCAATGACTCCCATGCCGCCGGTGTTGAGGCCGGCGTCGCCGTCGAGCGCGCGCTTGTGGTCCATGCTCGCGGGCATGGGTACGATCGTTTTGCCGTCCGTAAAGGCGAGGACGGAGACTTCCGGACCGGTAAGGAACTCTTCGATAACAACGGTTTTTCCGCTCTTGCCGAATTTTTCGTCGACCATCATGGCGCGGACCGCGGCTTCCGCTTCTTTGGCGGTCTCCGCGATGATAACGCCCTTGCCGAGGGCAAGACCGTCCGCCTTGATGACGACGGGCAGAGCATGCTCGCGGACGCAGCGGAGTGCGGGTTCGAGCTCCGTAAAGGTCTCGTAACTGGCGGTCGGGATGCCGTATTTTTTCATCAGTTCCTTGGAAAACGCCTTGCTCGATTCGATGATCGCGGCGTTTTTCCGCGGGCCGAAGCAGGGGATACCCTTTTCTTCAAGAAGGTCCACAAGACCCATCGCGAGCGGGTCGTCCGGAATGACGGCAGCGAAATCGACGGGGTTTTCCGTGCAGAATTTCACGATGCCGTCAAGGTCCGTCGCGGAAACGGGAACGCATTCGGCGCTCTCCGAGATGCCGCCGTTGCCGGGCAGGGCATAGATCTTTCCCGCAAGGGGGCTCATTTTGATGGCGCGGATGATCGCGTGTTCGCGTCCGCCGCCGCCGATAACGGCGATATTCAGTTTCTTTTTAAGCTCGGTATCGATCATTTTATTCACCCGAAATCAATGATGGAAAAGGCGCAGGCCGGTGAAGACCATCGCGATGCCGTGTTCGTCGCAGGCTTTGATAACGTCCTCGTCGCGGACAGAGCCGCCGGGTTGGGCGATATACTTAACGCCGCTTCTGAATGCGCGCTCGATGTTGTCGCTGAAGGGGAAGAAGGCGTCGCTCGCAAGCGCGGTCTCCTTGAAATTCGCAAGCCACGCGCGCTTTTTTTCCTTCGTCATCGGCTCCGGGCGCTCGGTAAAGAACTGCTGCCACTTGCCTTCGTCGAGCACGTCCATCCACTCGTCGTCGTTCAGATAGACGTCGATCGCGTTGTCGCGATTCGGGCGGGGGATATCGCTGCGGAAGGGGAGGTTCAGCACGGTCGGACACTGGCGGAGATGCCAGAGGTCCGCCTTGCTTCCCGCGAGGCGGGTGCAGTGGATGCGGCTCTGCTGGCCCGCGCCGACGCCGATGGTCTGGCCGTCCTCCGCGTAGCAGACGGAGTTGGACTGGGTGTATTTGAGCGTGATGAGAGCGATCAGAAGATCCCGCTTCGCGCTTTCCGTAAGAGTTTTATTCTCCGTTACGAAATTCGTGAGCAGGCTTTCATCGATAACGGAATCGTTGCGCCCCTGCTCGAAGGTGATGCCGTAGACGGTGCGCTTTTCAATCGGCGCGGGAACGTAACTTTCGTCCATTTTGATGATCGTATAAGCGCCTTTTTTCTTTCCGGCGAGGATAGTGAAAGCCTCCTCGTCGTAATCCGGGGCGATGATGCCGTCGGAAACTTCGCGCTTTAAGATATTCGCGAGGGAAACATCGACCTTGGAGCTGACGGCGATGAAATCGCCGAAGGAGCTCATGCGGTCCGCGCCGCGTGCGCGGATATAGGCGCAGGCGAGGGGGGAGAGCACAACGTTTTCGTCGACGAAATACATCTTTTTAAGTGTATCGGAAAGGGGAAGGCCGATCGCGGCGCCGGCGGGGCTGACGTGCTTGAAGGAAGCCGCGGCGGGATAGCCGGTCGCGCGCTTGAGCTCCGAAACGAGCTGCCAGCCGTTCAGCGCGTCAAGAAGGTTGATGTAGCCCGCACGCCCGTTCAGCACGGTGATCGGCAGCTCGCCATCGATCGAGACGGACGCCGGCTTCTGGTTCGGGTTGCAGCCGTATTTGAGTTCGTATTTCATAATTCCCTCCGTTTTCCGTGATTTAAAAGGAAAGCCGAAGCCGCCGGGCTTCAGCAGTGTTTGTTGATGATTGCCGTCGTTTC